>VGJU01000001.1 GCA_016867335.1 Candidatus Zixiibacteriota bacterium
TGACCGGAGTTGCCGACTGGACGGCGCTTTACATCGTCTCCGGGCAAAAACTGTGACGGTCTCCGACCCACCCCGCGAACCGCACGGCACTTTGCTCGACATCGGAAACTCGGTCCGGCTCCGACTGCGCGTATACCCACCGACCCGATGGAACGGCACCGACCCCGTCGTGCTCGTCCACGGGTTGCTCTCCTCGTCCGACATCTTCGATCTGCCCGGCGTTCCGGAGGCCAGTCTGGCACGGTATCTTCAACATCGCGGGTTTCTGGTGGTGACGTACGACCAGCGCGGTGCGGGCGGTTCTCAAACCCAATCATGGAAATTTGGTTTGAGCGAACTGGTCACCGAAGATCTGCCGTCCGTGGTGGCATGGACACTCAGAACGTTCGACGCCAAACGGGTAACACTCGGCAGCCACAGCCTCGGTGGGTTGGAAGTGTATCTGTTGCGCGCCTTTCTGGCCATGGGCGGGCAGACCGGAGAAGTTACCCCAGACTGTCTGGGACACACGTTTACCATCGCTTCTCCGGCGTCGTTTACGCCCCAGCTCTCGCCATGGCGGCTGGCGCTACGCCGGAAAAGCCTGTTTCTCGAACGGACCGACACCCCGGAAGGCGTCGTCACCCCGACCGAATACGCATGGGGGTTGTTCGACCTGAGTTGCCCTCGACTCGCGGCACGGGTTCCCGTCGAGAAAGTCGGCGCGATATGGGCGTTTCTTGGACGTCATCGGTTCGTAGCCGCCTTGTCCTCTTTTCTACCTACTCCCATTCTGGTATACAGCCCCGGCGATTTTTCCATGTTTGCCCTTCCAAACGTGCTTAACTCTCGGATACTCGATCAGGGGGCGGGACAACTGCTGGCGGAACTCGGACAAGCTATGCGCACCGCCGGAGAAATGGATATCGAAACGGGCGGACAAAAGATCAAAATGCCCGAAGCGCTGTCGTTCGTACCGCCGTTTTCTCTGCTGACCATCGCCTCGCGTGGCGACCGGATGATACCGGAGGCGGATGTGCGTACCGCCACGTCTTTTGTCGCGGGTGTCGAACACGTGGTCGTCGAGGACCGGTTTGGCATACGGTGCGGTCATGCGGGGTATCTGTTCAAACCGAGTTTGTATCCGCAGGTTTATCGGATGGTCGAAGCGTTTATCGGAAAGGATAAAGGATGAAGGGTGAAATCGGGACCTCAGTATCCGACGTGCCGGCGGTCGAGGCGCTTGCGCGGCTGTATCTCGATTGGGCCGGTCGTCCAGCGTCTTCCATCGTCTCGCTGGGAGCGGACGGCTCCGCGCGCCACTACTTCCGCATTGCGGGCATGGAGACCGTCATTGGGGCGTACAACGCAAATCGCCGGGAAAACGAGGCGTTTGTCGCGCTGTCTCGTCATTTTGGCACGCATGGGCTGCCCGTTCCGGAGATTTACGCCCAACATCTCGATACCGGTGTCTATTTACAAACCGATCTCGGCGACGATACGCTGTTTTCCCATATCCGTAGGATGCGTACGGGCGAAATCTTTCCCGACGGTCTGACAGCCTTGTACTACCGCGTGATCGAATGGCTGCCGGAATTTCAAATCATCGCAGCACGCGACATGGACTATTCGGTCTGTTATCCGCGTAGTCGCTTCGACGCGCAATCGATGCGTTGGGATTTGAACTACTTCAAATACGACTTTCTCAAACTGGCCGGCATACCGTTCGAAGAGCAGGATCTGGAGCACGATTTCGACCGGTTGATCGCATTTTTGGAACAGGCGGATGCCGTCTATTTTCTGTACCGCGATTTTCAGTCGCGCAACATCATGTGGACGGACGCGGGGCCGTACTTTATCGACTATCAGGGGGGCAGACAGGGGGCGCTCGCCTACGACATCGCCTCGCTTCTGCTTGACGCGCGTGCCGCCATTCCGTGGGACATCCGCGAAACGTTGCTGGATTTTTACATGGACATGGTTTCCCGTCATCTTCCGCTGCGCCGCGACGTATTTCGACATTATTACGGCGGATATGCGTATCTGCGTCTGTTACAGGCAATGGGCGCCTATGGATTTCGGGGGCTTCACGAAGGCAAGACCCACTTTCTGGCGAGCATTCCTCCTGCGATACACAATCTCGAAGGGCTGATGACCCGATACCGTCTTCCTGTGGCCCTGCCGGAGCTTTCGCGGATCTGGGAACGTATGTGCGCTTCGGAGACACTGCGTGGGTACGGCGCGTCTGCCGTTCCGGAGTTGACCGTCCACATCCGGAGTTTTGCCTATAAAAACGGTCTACCCCGTGATACGACCGGACACGGAGGCGGATTTGTGTTCGACTGCCGGGCGTTGCCCAATCCGGGACGATATCCGGAGTATGGGATGCTGACGGGCCGTGATGAGACGGTACGGGCGTTTTTATCGCAGGCCGAAGAGGTGAAACGGTTTGTGTCGCTTGTGGAGGAGATGGTGGATCGGGCGGCGGAGCATCACCGTGCGCGCGGGTTTACCGACCTTACGGTCGCGTTTGGATGTACGGGCGGGCAACACCGATCCGTATACTGCGCCGAGCGTCTATCCACGCATCTATCCGGTTGCGAAGGCATACGGGTGGAGACGGAGCACCGGGAATTAAAGGGGACTGTGTAGACGGCCCGGTGGAGAGATGGACTTTTACTTGTCCTCTTGTTTTAGTCTTTTAAACAGGTGTTTTTCTTCGTAAAGCGGAAGGGCGCTACGGATAAAAGCGGCGGTTTCGGAGGCGTGGTAGACCTGCTCGAGTTCGGTACAGAGGGCTTCCACCTCTTGGCGCGTGGCACGGTGCGGGCGTAGCGCGTTATAGACGGCGAGGATTTTTTCGTTGGGAACACCGGTCAGTTCGGCGGCGCGACGCAGATTGCCTGCCAACGCGCGCTGACCGGCTGCCTCGGCAATATCGGCCTGTCGGCGCAACGTCTCCGGTGTGATCCGCAGATCACCCGCGTCGATTTCACCGGAAACCACACGATCGAGCGAGACCTCGTTTAGCGGTATGCCCGACGGGGTGGAAACCCACTCCGGATGTTTTTGCGACAACGGATAGTCTTTTTGAGGGTCAAGCACGAGGGACGAACTCCATTTCGCGGATAGGCGCGTCGGCGCGGACACATTCGGTTTCGCGTCGGTGCATGAGCGTAGTTTTGACGATATACCTCAGTCGCGCCATATTGTCGATCATCGAAGGAACGGGCGACACGGGAAGCCCCTTGGCGTATCGCGCCGCATTGCGTCCTATGGTCCGGTACGATTCGACGGTAAGATTGGGTGACATGCCAAAAAGTTCGAGGTTGTTTAGCGGGTTGAGTCCTTTTTTCGTGATTAGGATGGTCCCTTTGGACTGCATCCCTATGGCGATGCCGGAACCGCTCAGTTGTGCGCCGTGCCACCCGATAAACCCACAGTCCGACGTCTGAAACACCTTGACGATACGGGCGACAAGCCCCTCGGTTTCGATACCTTCGACAAGCGCTTGCAGTATCGTCTCGTGCGGAATCCCCGACAGCGTTTCCGTGATGGCGGTCCCAAATGCCGGACCGAGCGCGACGACTACTTCGCCGGGTGTTGGACCGGGTTGCGCCGGTCCTTTGGACTTCAATCCTTTGAGCGGTTGGCCCGACGTGGTGGAGCGGATCACCTCATCCGGTTTCCGGGCCTGAGGGATACGTTTCAACCGTTCCCACCGCTCGCCGTCCACCCGGTAGCCGGAGCCGGGACCGACATAGTCATTGGGATCGTTGACGCCGCTTAGCGGCTCGAACCGTTCGGTGATGATGGCGGCAGGCTGGAGATAGTCGCCCGAGAGACGTTGTTTTTGCATTTCGAGCAGTCTTTCGGCTACATCCGGACAACCTCCGCGAGCCAGCGCCGCAATGACGTTGACGATGGTCTGCGGCCCGTTGAGAAATGCCTCTGCCGCGGCAAGGTCGGCCACTCGGTCGCGGTCGGGCATGTCCTCGCTGGCATGGCCATATACCGCGGCATTTACCTCTTCATCGGTAATGGAGGGGAAGCCGAGTTCGGCGTAGACCGTCTGAATCGCCCGTGCGCCCCGCATCCGAGCCGCCACGACCTCTTCCTCGGTCGCGGGCGCGATACCGCCGTCCACCTGCATGTCGCGTTGCACGACCGTCCAGTCGTCAAAATCCTCGGCGTCGAAATCGCCACCGCCAAACAGGTTGTCCTTTCTCGGCATCGAACTGTACCCGGACGTGATAAAGTCGGTCCCCGGCAAAAGCTGCAACATCAGCTTAGCGGTCTTGCGGATGTCGGAGTGCGAAGCCATGGCGTCGTTGCCGGAAGCTACTTCGAGACCCAGCATCGTGGCGATGAGGTTTTCCGCAAGAACACCCCTTACCCCGCCGGGTAGCGATTCGGGAAGCGCGATACAACTGATGGAGCCGTTTTGCACACCCTGACTGCCGCTGCCCTTGACCAGCATCAGACACCGCGCTTCCAGATAAAGCATCGACTTGCCTTCGGCGTGTCCCATGAGCGCTTCCGAGCCGGTTCCGGAGGTAAAACGGATTTTTACGCCACGGCCGGCATAGGCCGAGGCCAGAAAGGCTTTGGACCATGGCGTATCATCGCCATCGGTAAAGGTGGCTTCGGTGCCGTAAACCGACAACGTTTCGGCGTACGAGGTAAATCCTTTCATCGCCAGCTTGAGACTCATCGCCTCCTCGACGGCGCATTGGGTCAGCACCCCGCCGCGCCCCGCCTGCGAGCCGACGAGAATCGATAGCGCGTTAAACGGGGCGGAACGCGAAACCGCTACGGTAGTCTCCTCTTCGGCAAACCCCCGCCACGCGGCTTCGGCGGCATCGGCGGCCAAAAGCGCCGGATGCTCTTTCCGGTTGGTGACGTGCGCCTGATTGGCCGTTGTGCGTCGTACACGCAATTTCTGTAACGCCATCATCATCTCGACCACGTTTAGATGACGAACGATATCCACGAGTTTTGCCGGTGTTACCCCCTCCAGCATCCGCACAATTTTGTGTCGCGGCACGTGGATGTCCACCAGCATACGGGCATATTCGAGCGAATCGACCGCCATCGACGCTTCCGCTATGACCGGGTCAATGGCATGATCGGCAATAAACCGGTCGATCATATCAAATCGATCCTCCGTACGTCCGTCCATCTCGACGATACGCCCATCTCTTACGCAAATACCGGGCTTGGGATCGTTTGGGCTGTCCATGATCGTCAGACCCGCGTCCGCCCATTCTTCTATAAAACTGTCCCGATTGACTTCGCGGTCGGCCAGCAGGGCAAACCGCCGGGAACGTTTTTCCATCGTCCGACTCCGTGAAAACGTTTAAGTTTCCGACGGGACATGCCGCAACCATTTCCAAAACCCGACGCTTCGGGTCTCAAACGGTTGTAAATGGTTACAGGATGCCCCGTCAGGCAGAGCGTTCGGGTCCAAAACTCGACGCTTCGGGTCCAAACAGTTGTAATCGGTTTACGAGATACACTGCCGGAAAAAGAACTGGATGTCAGTCTCCAACCCAAGTCCATGACCGCCAGAACCGAAAATGGCAGGAAGGACACCGGTACGGACACTGCCCCCACCGGAACAGCGCCGCGATCCAGTCTATCGCCCGAAATGGGGCTTGGGGGACCGGTTCCGTTTTGCAGTGGGGACATATACGCATGAGATATCCACCGTTTCCTTTTCTCCATAGCACGCTTTGAGCGCAGACACGATATGCGCTGAAAGACTCTCACGCAAGCAAATTGTGGCATCGCACGACAGACCGAACAGGGTCTTGTGTGATATGGATCACATAAAATTCGACAGAGTTTATATTTTCATTTGCATGTTTACCAGAGAGTTATATATTTTTATCGTCTTTCCATGTAAAATTTCGGAACGGGATGAAACACGCTGCCGTCTTATGGACAGCAGTGGAAATGCCTGTTCCGTACGAGACGAAACGACAAAAAAAAGGAACACATTTTTGCTTCGGATCGTCTAACAAGTAGGACAGGCACGATGGAAAGCGCGGTGCACCCGGGCGAATCGCAAAACCTTCATCACCGGAAACCGATTTTTGTTACAGGAGGATACACGCATGACGCACCTTTCTCGACTCACCTCAGCCGCCGGCGTACTTGCCGTCGTTTTTGTGACAGGATGCGGCCAGACCCCGCTGTCGTCCAATCTGACCAACATCAACACGGCTGCGGAGCAGATCGCCACGCTCCAAGCAAACGGCATAGACGCCGAACTTTTGGCGCTTACCAGCGAGGTGGACGAGGTTCCTTCTCCCAACGATGGTCTGGTTCCGCCGCCCAATCAGCAGCCGCCGCCACGTATCGACCGGCTCAAGGAAGCGCTGGGACTTTCCGACGATCAGATTGCCCAGATCGAAGCCATCGTCGAGGATGTACGCGATCAGATCACGGCGATCCATGAACAGGTAAAAGCCGGCACGCTGACCCGCGCGGCGGCCCGTGAACAGATCAAGGCCATTCATGACGACCAGAAGGCCCAGATCGAAGCTCTGTTGACCGAAGCGCAAAAGACCAAGTTTGCCGAACTGCGTCAGCAACATGGCCGTCAGTTCAACATCGACCGTCTGGCTGCGTTTCTTGGGCTTACCGATGAGCAGAAAACGCAGATAGAGACCATCATGCAGACACACCGGGATCAGATGGCGGCGATCCGCCAGCAGGTGGAGGCCGGCACGCTTTCCCGCCAATCCGCGCGCGAACAGATCAAAACGCTCCACAACTCCGAACGGGATCAGTTAGCGGGTGTGTTGAGCCAAGAACAACTTCAGAAACTGCGCCGCGTGCTTAACCACCACCGCTTCGGGTTAGGTCCGGGCGGATTTGGACGCGGTCCTCAAGGAAATCATCCCCGCCCCGGCGAACCGTAGAAGACACCTCGCTCCTTCCCAACCCCGTTGTTCTCCGGAACAGCGGGGTTTTTTTATGTATCCACGCGCCGCACCCCATGCCGTCCCACGCCGGACAGCCACGCATGCGCATAGCGAACCCCAGCGGACGCCGTTAGGGCGATGCCGAGCGCATACACGCCAAATCTCTCGAGCCATCCCTTGCGGTGTTTTCGAAAATATCGGTAGCAACACCGGTGTGACGCCAGAATCATATGGGGCCGCACCTGATTGACACTCCCACCGCCGTAATGCGTCATGACCGCACCGGGTACGAAATGGATTATCCATCCGTGTTGCCGGATACGAAGACACCAATCCACATCGTTAAAAAACATAGGCAGATGTTCGTCCCACCCGCCTATCTGTTGCCATATTTCGCGCCGGACCATCAAACTCGACCCACGAGGCTGATCGACCTCGCGGAGGGTTTGATGGTCAAAATCGCCCATACGCCATTTGCCAAAGACGGGATGTTTGGGCAACAGACGGCTCAACCCCGAAAACTCCCAGACAAACGTCAAAAACGTAGGAAACGTGCGACATGAGAGTTGAGGACGTCCATCCGGATAAACGAGCCGCGGCCCTACCGCACCGGTTTCGGAGTGGGTTTCCAGAAAACTGGCCAACGTATCCAGCGATTCAGGATGTATAAATGTGTCGGAGCAGAGCAGTTGGATAAAAGAGCGTCCGCTTTGTTCCATGCCACGGTTAAACGTGGCGGACACGCCGAGGTTGCGGCTGTTTTCGATCAGTTTGACTTGGGGAAACTGTCGGTGGACAAAAGCCGCACTGCCGTCCGTCGAGGCGTCGTCCACCACGATGACCTCTATGTCGCGCCCACGCGCCGCTACATAGACTGCGTCAAGACACCGTTCGAGAAACGCGGCGCTGTTCCAGCTTCCCACGACGACCGACACGTCGAGCGGACGGGCAGGTACGGTGGAGAGGTCAGTGGATTGCGGCGGTGTCGAGGACACGAGCAAGTTGCTCCGCGAGAAAGGGACGGGTAAAAGACGCAAGCGACGGCGTATTAACCGGAAAGACCGGGAACATACCTTGTATGTGTTGAGCGACCCATGTTTCGAGCGTGTTCGCCATGTCGTCGATACGGTCGGGCGACAGCGTCGTGCCGCGCCCGTATGCCGTGATCAGACGACTGGCGGCACCGTCCGGAGCGATACACAACACAGGTTTTCCGGCGGCGAGGTATTCATAGATTTTTCCGGTTGGCACATCCATCGCTTCGGCCGTGTCCGACGTGATAAAAAGCGCCAGGGCGTCCGCCTCGAGCATCTGTGTCACGGCCTCTCGGTGTGTCAGATATCCGAGGGGGAATAGGGTTTTTTCGAGTCTATAGCTGCGGATGATCCCGGCAAGATCGATCCCTACCGCCGCGCCTGCCAACCGGACCTCCACACGGGATGCCGCCGCCGGGTTGCGGTCCCATAGTCGCCGCAGGGCACGCAACAACGGTTCCGGGTTGCGGGCGGTGTTAAACGCCCCGCAACAGGTCAGCACAAAACGATCCGGATGCGGTGTCGGAGCCGGAGTTGCAAAATCCGCCGGGTCGAACCCATTGGGGAGGATCCGCACCACACTGCCGGGCCGTGCCGTCAGGAGTTGCGTACCGATTCCCTCGGATACTGCGGTGATGCAGGCCGCCGTATCCAGAATGGTTTTCTGAAGCCGCTCGGTCAGATGGCGTCCTGCATCGCCGCGAAAACGCTCAAATTCGCCACCGGTCCACGCATCCCGGAAGTCGGCTATATGCGGCAGACCGGTAAGCCGATGGAGCAAATGCCCAGCCCAATGGGCGGAAGCAGGCGGAAACGTTGAAAAGATTGCTTCTACGGGTTCACGGGATATGACGCGAAGCCCGCGTGCTACGGCAAAAGGTATCCATCCGGCTTGATAGTCGGGAAAACAAATCCGACGCAACCATGCCGGTCCGGCAGTTACCTTTGCTTTGTCCGAATGGGATTTGTTCCCGATCAAATACGCCAGTCGAAGCGGGTCGAGCGATTCCGTGCGTTCCACACACACCGTTTCGGGAAGTTCGTCGAGAAGCGAAGGGTCGTAGCCGTAGTAACGCACATTTTTTACCGTTATCACGACGGGGCGCCATCCGTACTCCGGGAGATAACGGGCGAATTTGAGCGCGCGCTGCACCCCGCCCAACCCCATCGGCGGGAAATAGTAGGCCAGCATGAGAACGGAAGACATCAAGTAACGGATACGCCCGCCTCCCGGGCGATGCGATGCACGTTGGCTACCGCGGTCGGGATACGGTCGTCGGGCAGATGCTCGACCAGCATGTAGCCGGTCGGATACAACGCCTCCCACCGGCGTACCGCAGTCACAAGATCGAGTTCTCCCTCACCCGGAACCTCTTCGTCGATATGCAGTACCAGCCCGTCGGAGAGTTTGATGTCCTTGATATGGGCGATGGAGGAGATGTCGCCCATCACGTCGAAGATATGGTCGATACGACTTGTGCTGTTGTAAACCTGTTCGAGCGACTGGAAATGGTTGACAAAATCCATGACCACTTTCATGCGGGACGACCCCACCGCTTCGATCACCTGTCGGTTGATTTCCGGCGACCCCATGAGGGTCAGTAGATGGGTTTCGATCACGATCGTCATCCCTTCGTGTTCGGCTTTGTCGGCGACACGGCGGAGCGTTTCTACAAGCTGTTCGAGTCTTCCGGATTCGATATTTCGGCGTGAAGGGCTGTACGCGCCGGCGGGGTTAAGGCTACCGGTGCGGATCAAGGCCATGCCGGCGTTGAGTCTGCATGCCGTCTCAATCCCCCGGTCGATAAGCCGGACGACGTGGTTTCGGGTTTCGGCGTCCGGGTCAAACAAACATTCCCTGTATCCGATACCCATTTGTGCCAGTTCGAGACCCTCTTGGGTGTACAGATCGTTGATACCTCGGCAGTCAGGCGCCGTTAGCTCCGAAAGAATGGGTTCGCCGATGTGATAGCAGACCGTCGTGATGTTCAACGCTCCGGCCCGACGCAGATGTTCGGCAGTGATTGCGCGGGGGTCGCCCGGAACCATGCCAACGATGCCGAGACGCATGGGTAACTCCATAAAAAGAAGTGTGAAGTGTGAAAGGGGTGGTGATGGGATCAGACGACGACTTCAAACCGTGAGCCGATATCGGGATATTTGGCAACCTCGATACGGGAGGGAAAGGCGTTTTTGAGCCGCTCCAAATGGGTGACGACGATGATCTTCTCGAAGTCTTCCTGAATGCCCTGCAAGGCGTCCACTAAATGGTCCAACCCTTCGGCGTCTTGCGTACCGAAGCCTTCGTCGATGATCAGCGTGCGAAGACTTGCGCCGGCGCGGCGTGCCAACAGTTTGGACAGGGCGATGCGCAGGGCGAAGTTGGTGCGAAACGCTTCGCCGCCGGAGAAAAGTTCGTAGGGCCGCGTACCCAACTCGTCGGAAATCTGGATGTCGAGTGTTTCTTTTGACCCGCCTGTTTTGAGGTTGCGCAGCGGTTCGATGGTAATCTGAGTACGGTTGTCGGTAAGACGGCTCAAAATCGCGTTGGCCTCTTCTTCGATTTCGGGGATCGCATTTTCGATGATCAGCGCCGGGATGCCGTCCCGGCTAAAGGCGACGGTCAGTTTTTCGTATACCTGCTGGTCTCTGGCGGCCTGTCGGAGATCCGTTTCAACGGATGGACGTTCTTCGGCCATCTGCCGATATCGGGTGGCTTTTTCTTTTTCCGCGCCAACCTGTTGGTTCGTCTCTCGCTCTTCCTGTGCGACCGTCTCGCGCAGTTTGCTCAGTTCCTCTATCAGCTGTTCCGTTTCCGTCGTATCTTCGCTTTCACGTTCGAGCGTTTCGATCTGAGCCGTCAATCCGTCCAGTTCGGTTCTCAACGCCTCGGCAACCTGCAAGCGGTCCGCAAGCATCATCCGCGTCTTGTCATGTTGACGGATCGCCTCATCCAACTTTTCCTTCTGGCTGGGTGCGTCCTTGAGTTCTTCAAACCGGCGTTCGCAACATTGGGAGTTGGTTTCGTCGTACCTCAGTGCCTCCATGTCGCATTCCACGTTTTCAAGTTCGGCGCGAAACGCTTCCGCGTATGTCTCGGTTTCCAATTCCCGATCCATATTGGAAATATGTTCCATGACCTTTTCCCGTTCGGCAACCGCAGTGTCATACCGAGCTTGAGTTTCTTCGAGACGTGACTTTTCCGATTCGAACGTCTGTAACTCGCGTAGTTTGGTTTTGAGCGCCTCGTGTCTATCGGGATCGTAGCCCAGCGTTTTGAGCGTTGCCTGACCGGTTTCGATCTCGCGGCGCGCCTCTTTGCCATAATCGCCACGCTCCAGCCGGTTTTGCAGGGCTTCGACATCCCGGCGCGGTCCACGCGCTTCTGCGGCGGCGGCGATGGCATCTTGAAGCGCCCGATCCGCAGTCGCGATTTCCTGCTGAAGTTGCGGCAACGCCTCCAATTGCGGACGGATCGTCTTGAATTTTACCGTCAGTTCTTTTTTCTCCTCTTCCGCAAGCTGGATGCTACGAAGCGACTTGTCTATTTCGACGGCATGAGCTTGCAAGGTATCGCCTATATTGGCCTCGATGGTTTCACGGCGTCTTTCGTCAAGCGCGGCGTCGCACAGCGGACAGTTGGCCTTTGTTTTTTGAAGCAGCTCCTTGAGTCGGTCGTTGGCCTCTTCTTCCTGGTGCTTGTACAGCTTGATCTTGTTTTTTTGCATATCGATATGCGCCACCAACTCGCGTCCGCGTTCTTCTATCTTTTGTTTTTCCTGTTCCTTCCGGCGGAGGTCTTCATCCTGTTCCTTGAGTGCGGCGACCCGTGTTCTGTGCGACTCGATACCCGAAACGCGGCGGTCGAGATCTCCCAAACGGTGACGCAGACTGGAAAGCTCGGTCTGCAGAGCGGATTCATCTTGTCTCAGCGTCTCGCGGCACTCGCGCATCCGAAGGTCGATTTCGTCGTATCTGCGGCGTTTTTTGTCCCACTGTTCGTCGGCGCGACGGGCCAGCAAAAGTCTTTGATAGCCTTCTTCAATCCGGTTTTTTTTGCCGAGCAATGCCTGTGCTTCTGTCAGGCCCTTTTCCAGTGATTCCCGGCGCGCGATCCACTTTTGCTTTTCCACTTCCCGACCGTGGCGGGCCTGAAGGATTTTCGTATCGATCTCGTTTTTTCTTCCTTCCAGCCGTCTGAGTCGTTGAAGACTCCGGTTGAGTCTTTCGCGTTCTTCAGTCAGCGCACGGTATTCGAGAAAGGTTTGTTCGATCACAGCGCGTTCGGAAAGCGTGTGGACAAATTCTTCTATTTCGGCACGCTCACTGGCTATCTGTACATCCATGTCGGATAGCCTCCTGAGGCGGTTTTGACGTTGCTTCCTCAGGTCGTCCAGCCTTTTCCGTGCCGTGTCCGTCGTGGCAAGACGCACCCGCAGACCGTCCCGCTCTTTATCGATTCGCTTGCCTTTTGTGGTAAGCCGTTTGAGATCGGCTTCGAGCGTTTCGATTCGTTTGCGACAGGCCGGTTCCTCTTTGAGCGCCGTGTCGATGTCGCTCAGACGTCTTCCCCGCTCCGCCGCCGTTCGCCGGGCCGATACGGCGCGTTGCCGACTGCGTTCTTCCAGTTCTTCGTACAGCCACAGCCCCAGAATATCGGCCAGAATTTTTTTGCGGTCGGAAGCGCTACGGCGGGTAAATTCGTCCGCTCTGCCCTGTACGATAAATACCGAGTTGATAAACGTGTCGTACGCCATCCGCAGGGTCTGTTCGATAAGACGCTGGGTGGCGGTAAGACTGGGTTGGGTAAGCGAATGAAACCCCTCCGATTCGGGGCTGTAAATCTGAAATTCGAGCGCGCTTTTGCCGCCGCGTGTGGGGCGGTACTGTCGCAGGACGCGATACCGGTCGCGATGCGTTTCGGTTTGGACATCGAACTCGAATTCGACCGCCATCTCACCGGCGCCTTTACGAAGCAGGTCGTCGTCGGGTTTGCGCGCACCTGCGGCCTTTCGCGCCTCTCCCCATACCGCCCAGGTCATGGCGTCGAGCAGGGCGGATTTGCCGTGTCCGTTGTCTCCGGAGAGACATACGACGTGAAGCGGTGTAAAATCGAGCGGAGGCACCTCTTCGCCATAACTCAGAAAATTGCGCAAGGACAGACGGACCGGGATCATGGCCTATATCTGCCCTCTCCAGTAGTCGAGACACTCGGAGAGCGTTTCCTGCCAGTTATAACGGGGTGTCCATCCGGTGGCTTCGCGAAACCGGGTGCTGTCGCCGATCAGAATGGGCACGTCGGACGGGCGGACACGCGCCGGATCTTCGCGGGTTGTAATACGGACAGGGGTAAGACCGGTCAGGTAGTCGAGCATATCTTGCACGCACAGCCCTATGCCGGAGCAGATGTTGTACGCCTCGCCCCACACACAGCCCCCGTCCAGGCTCATCCAGTAGGCCCGGACGATATCCCGTACGTGCGTCATGTCTCGGATGGGGGTGAGGTTGCCATGCTCGATGACCGGTTCGCGCATCCCTTTTTCGATTTGCGCAATCTGTATGCTAAAGGTGGCTTCGGAAAACGCCTCGTGTCGGCGTGCGCCACTGTGGTTGAACGCCCGTGTGCGGACGATTTTCATGCCGTAGTTTCGGGCATACTGATACCCCAGCATGTCCTGACTGATTTTGCTGCACGCATAAGGAGAAAGCGGACGAAACGAGTTGGTTTCTTTGACGGGAATTTCGTCGGGTAGCACCAAACCGTACTGTTCGCTGCTTCCGCATATCTGAATCCGACATTCGGGCGCGGTCTGTCGAAGCGCTTCGAACAGGTTGATCTGTCCGATGACGTTGACTTTCATACATTCTGCCGGGGCAAGCCGCGAGGTGGGTACATGCGACATGGCGGCGGTATGAAAACAACGGTCCGGAGTATGTCTTCTCAAGAGGTCGTACTGGCTGTGTGCGTCGGCAAGGTCACCGATTTCCCAATGAACGCGCGGATGCTGGAGCAGATGGGTGACGTTTCTGAGATCGGAGCGGTCTCGGCGCATCGCTACCACATCGTAATCGGGGTGGTTCTCCAAGATGTAGTCGATCATCGTACTGCCGACCATGCCGGTCGCGCCGGTTACCAGTGCGGAGGGCATGGTTTATTCTCTTTCGTCCGACATCGACCCAGTCGTATGGCCTTGTCGTTCCATAAAAAGTTCGTGTTCGAGTTGGCGCGCACCGGCTTTCATGTCGTCTGCAAAGGGTTCGAGATCGCCGTTGTTCTCGAAGTACCGATCGAGCGCGTCCATAAGTCCCATTTCCTCGGAGACGGCCGCACGACGCACCCGTTCCTGCACTTCCGTCTTGCGAACGATGGCGGAGACCACAAAGGCGTCTTCGAGCGCAGTCCGGATACTTTTTACATCCACCAAATGCTGACGATCTTCCGGTGTGGAGTAGATGATCCGCACCACGGCTTCTTTGAGGTCGTGACGCCCGATTTCGCGGAGTATGCACTCCGTAGGCGCATCGTCGGAGGCCGTATCCACCTCGATGGTGACAAAAGGACGCGCGGGTGTCGCCACAAACCGGAAAGAGGTCCGGCCTTTGGTTTCATGTTCGACGATACAAAAACCGCACGACTCGTGTTCCTCGCCAAAATCCACCCGTTCGATACTGCCGGGGTAGACGACGTGCGGATTGCCCGCCGGGTTCAGATCCTGAAATTTGTGGATATGACCGAGCGCTACATAGTCGAAGGCCGGATTGGCAAGCACGCCGGTGAGTATGGTCGGGTCGTGACCGATGACGGCGGAGCGTTCCGTGCCGGCAAGACGCGCATCCGTAGCCGCGATATGCGCCATGAGAAACGAGGGCAACAAAGGGTCCATCTCGTCGGCAAACGACTGTATGATCCGCGAACACAGATCTTCGATCAGGACGCGAACTTCGGTTTCCGGAAGATTTTTGTACTGTTCCTTGGTCAGGAGATTGCTTTTGGTAGGCCAAGGTAGACAGGCCACTTGAACAGGACCGTTTCGTGTAGGCACTACGATCCGTTCGGGTCTGGCGACAACCGTCGTTCCGGTGGAGCCGAGCGTTCCGAAAATGTCGATCGAAGAAGCCTTGCCAAAGGCCACCGGGTTGTCGTGGTTGCCTACGATCATCACCACTGGGATCCCGTTGTCTTCGAACCGGCGGAACTGGGCCGCCAGTTCGCGCTGGTGCGTGGGGTTGGGGTCGCAGGTCCGGTAGGCGTCGCCGGAGAAAAGGACGAGATCTATCTGCTCTTCCAGCGCCGTATCCACGACAAACCGGAGACAGCGCACAAAATCCTGCAACCGGGTATGGAGTCCCGTATCGGGGTCAATACGCCCGTAGTTTTCCATGCCGATATGGATGTCTGCAAGATGCAGGGCTTTGATAGGCATGAGAAAAGCGAAAAGTAAGGGTGAAGTTTGGAAGGGTGAAAGCGTTTTTCGTCCGTAGCGAAAACGCGTTGGAGCGTCATTTCTCGGATATGCGAGACACCGCCGAAATTCGTGTTTAGTATACACCTTGCCGGGACCGGTGTCAATCGTAAATTTGTCGGTTCTGTGGACGCGGTTCCGGGTTTACACAGGGTTTTCGTCGAGTCTTTCCAATGTCGCCGCGACCAGCGACACCGTTTCCTCCAGCCCTTCGGGTTCCAAAAGATCGAGGGTATCCTGCGGGGTATGCACATGTCGAATCTTTTTCGATACACCGACCAGGCTGGTCGCGGTAAATCCGGCCCGGCTAAACGGGATATGGTCGAGCAAAAAACCCGGTGGCATTCGGCTGGGTTTTGCCGATATGTCCAGCCGTGTTGCGGTTTGTTGCAACAGACGAGCAAAACGACTTCTCGGAAGAGACAGCATCCGCGCTCCTTCCATGATGCGCAGCGATCCCCTTACGCCGACCCCGTCCAAGTTGAGTATCCACGTCCGTTGTGGATCGAGCGAGGTCTTTGCCCGCCCCGCAAGCCAAGTCGAGCCGAGCAGTCCCAATTCTTGGGCTCCGACAGCCACAAAAACGGGTTGTATGTTTTTCCATGCGCGTCCTTGAAACTTTTCCGCAAGCGCCAACAGCACATCTACGCTGCCGGCATTGTCCAGCCCACCGGGTGAGCGGTTTTCGGTTCTCATGCCCAGCAACACCAACCCCACTCCGATCGCGGCGACCCACAACACGACGGCGACCCACGAAACCGGTGCAACGCCGAGCAACGCATTCGATCCGGGATACAGCCCCACGGCAAGATGTACACCGCTAAACCCTGCCATCCCGGCGATCAGGACGACGATCAACGCGATCCGCTGCCGAATCGACAGGGTTTGGCTTTTGGTGTCGTAATGCGCCGTAAAATAGACGGTAAAAGCCCGGTGGGGGCTGGGGGAGGAGGCTATGAGGTTGGCGGAATGATACAGCGGCGCGCGGTTGTCGGTTTTCCGAGAGACGCGGCGACGCCAGAGCCGGTCCATAGCGGGCAGGATGATAAACGGCGCGGCACTGCACGATGAGGCGACAAGCGGCGCATACGGAGCGACGCTTCCGTCGGTAATAAGCAAAACGATACAAAGACTCAGCCCGGCGCGGATCCAGCCCCACGGCGTTTCCCACACGGGAAAGCGGTCGGTTTCGGTTGGGTATCCGAGCGACCGAAAGGTTTGGGCGATAAAATCGGCGGCCTCCCGTTCTCCCCAACGCCCTGTAAGACGCGGAAACGCGATCCGGGAAGCATATTTCATTCTTTCTCCTTTACCCTTGCTCTTCGATCACTTCGGCGGCAAACACAAAAACCTCCGTTTCCGGATCTTTCCACGCATCCGGCCACAGACCGGCTTTCTCGCAGGTATGGATCAGAAAGGTTTCGGCGTCCCACTGATACGTTTGGGCCACCTGTGGCAGCAGTAGCCCGGAAAATCCGGATCGCCGGACATACAGTCCATGACGACCGATTCGGACAGCGGCAGGGTCTTCGAGAGGAACAAAAGCTCCCATCACCGAGACTTCTATGGAAAGCGCATCGAGTTCGTCCGGCTGGACACGGGCAAAACGGGGATCGCGTGTCGCCGCGCCGACCGCCGCCTGTTCGACGACCTCGTACAACGGACGGGCGGATGGCAACTGGCCGACACACCCGCGCAGACGCCCATTGCGGTGTAGTGTCACAAACGCGCCCCCCGGCAGGGCAAGACGCGCCGATATCTCCAGCGGAGGCCAAGACGCCGTTTCGCTTGGCAACACTGTTTTTCGCACCGCATCGCGAGCGATACGGAGCAGGAGCGTTTTTTCGTCGTCGGTCAGGGGAGCGGGGTCGATAGGAGGCATTTACGCTCCGGGACTGGGGTGGCATAAAACGCCGCCGCGCCATATCCGACCATATAGCCGTCGCGTCGTCCGGTGATGTCCGCCGAAGTGGTATGCGTCAGGATGTCCGCTTGGCTCCCCGGCATCCGTCGCGCAAGATGCTGGGCAACAGCGATGGGACCGCCGCCGCACGCCTGAAAGACGCCTGACGCCAGTCCGTCCGAAAACGCCTGAGGGTCGAGTTGTACGACGCCTTCCAGCGTCCGTCGGTCGGAGGCGTGGCATTCGGCGTAGTCGTATCCGTGATACAGATCGGAACTGGCCACGATAAGGACGGGTGTATTGCCCGACGCAACAACGATAGCGTCTGCCAGTCGCGCGCATTCGGTCGGTGTTCGGGTTCCCATCACCAAGGGAACCAGCGTCCATCCCGGCGCAAGGGCATGTTGAAGAAAAGGCAGTTCGACTTCGATACCGTGTTCCTCGCGGTGTCCGGCTTCCCACGCGCGGATCAGGTCGGGTGTAGCATCGAGAAGTATTCGGCAGCGCTCACGGTCGATCGGGATATCGCCGAGCGGGGTGCGGTAGGCGTCGCCGGGGTAGACCGTCACACCGCTAAAAAAGTCAAAATGGCTTGGCCCGACGACAAAGACGGTTTCGAACGCTTGTCCGGCGACCTGTCCAAACGCGGCGGCGGCAGTGGAACCGGAGTAGACGTATCCGGCATGGGGTGCGACAAGCGCCGTGACCGTCGCGGTGGAAGACTGCGGAGCGGTGTCAAGCAACTCGGCGACTTGACGTTTCAACACCGCAGGTTCGGCGGGATAAAAACGGCCTTCGGCTGAAGACGGACGTATGGTGCGAGAGACAGGCATAACAGGGTTCAAAACGAGGTTTGAAGGGTAAAGAAAATCTGTAAACGGACGACGATAATATACGTCCGTTTTATGCGGAACGCATGGGCAAAGTCGCGGCGTATACAAGAAAGGACACGCGACAGGCGATAAAGTTGACCATTGACAACCCGTTTTCGGTGCGGTATACTAATGGGTTGTTCATTCCATAATAACATAAACGGGATAACATATGACCTGTCCCGAATGTCGTCACGACAACCGTGAAGGGGTGCGCTACTGCACCCGGTGCGGAACATCCCTCTTTCTTCTTTGTCCTCGCTGTCACGCTGGTGTTGTGGCGGACGACCTATACTGCGGGGAGTGCGGCGTCCGTCTGCCTGTCGCCACAAGCCGTCCCATCTTGTCCGAAAACCGCCCGACTCGCCCTGAAACGGTATCCACCCCACCCGACGGAAACGGTGCGGCCCGCGCCCCCATGGAGTCGGCCCGTAAACACGTGACCGTCCTGTTTGCGGACATCTCCTGTTTTACCGCGTTGAGGGAAAAACTCGACCCCGAGCAAGTCACCGATCTCATGAATGGGTGTCTGTCCCGGCTGGCCGATGTGGTCCGCAAATACGAAGGCCACGTAGACAAGTTTATCGGCGACTGTATCATGGCGTTGTTCGGCGCGCCCATTGCGCATGAAAACGACCCGGAACTGGCGGTGCGCGCCGCGCTCGAAATGAAACAGGTGACCGAGGAGTACAACAAAGCGCTACCGGTAAAACTCGAAAAGCCGCTCAACCTGCATATCGGTATCAATTCCGGCATGGTGGTGGCCGGCGGCGTCGGATCACAGGACCACATGTCGTATACGGTGATGGGCGACACGGTCAATCTTGCCTCTCGACTAGAGTCGCTGGCAAGCGACCGACAGATATTTATCAGCAAATATACTTACAATCTGGTACGAAGCCGGTTCGATTTTCAGCCGCACGATCCGATCAAAGTCAAAGGCAAAACCGATCCTGTCCCCGTATACGAGGTACTTGGTATTCGAACCTCGGCGGGCGAGGAGCGACAGACGGTCAAGACCCCGCTTATCGGGCGTTCTCATGAAAGCGTGCTTCAGCGGGCCTTGCGTATCCATCGAGAACTCGGACTCAACCTCAAAATCATCGCCAACGAATTGGCGCTTTCCCGTGTAGCCATGGGCAAAGGCGACTACGAACAGGCGGCGGCCTATCTGGGCGATGCGCGCAGTATCGCGGAAACCGACGACAACCGGTCGGATCTTGCCAAAATCCTGCATGCCGAAGCCGAGTTGGTGGCCCGTCAGGGGCATGATGCTCGCGCCGGTTTTGAAGCGGCGCCGGCGTTGTTTGACGAACTTGGAAGAAGCCGAGACGCCGAGCGGGTTCGGGCCGATCTTGCCGCGCATACCTCCGGCCGCCCCGCATGAAAATTACTCAAGTAGAACTCCTCTCCGCCGACATAGGAAGAATTTATCACTTTGTCCGGCTTCACATCGACGCGGGCATCACAGGCGTCGGAGAGCCGTCGTGCGTGGGCAAGGAACGCGCGGTGGCGGGTGCGGTACAGGATTTGACCCCCTATCTGATCGATGCCGATCCGTTCGAAATCGAACGGCTGTGGAACTACATGTATCACACAGTCATCTGGTGTGGCGGCCCTGTACTCATGGCGGCGCTCAGCGGGGTCGAACATGCCTTGAGGGACATCAAGGCGCGTGCGCTCGGCGTACCCGTGTGGGAACTGTTAGGCGGCAAGGTGCGCGACCGGGTGCGGGCGTATGCGTGGATACACGGCGACACCCCCGCCTCATACCAGGAAGATGCACTTCGCCGCATGGAAGAAGGATTCCGCACGGTCAAGTTTACCCCGTTCGAACCCTCCGACGCCGGATACACGGTGGCACACGGAAAACGAGTGGAAGCCCGCGTGGCCGCGGTCCGGGAAGCGCTTGGCGATGACGCCGGCATCGCCATCGACGGTCACGGTTTGCTTGGCCCGATCACTGCGATGGAGATGGCCAAACGTATCGAACCATACGGTATTTTGTTTTACGAAGAACCCGTGTTGCCCGAAAACCTGGATGCCATGGCCGACATACGGCGTACCGCACGCATCCCGATCGCTACCGGTGAGCGTCTGTTTACCCGATACCCCTACAAAGACTTGCTCGTCAAACAGGCGGTAGACGTCATTCAGGCAGATGTAGGCAACGCAGGCGGCATCCTCGAAGGATACAAAATCGCCGCCATGGCCGAAGCCTTTTACGTGCAGATGGCTCCCCACAACCCGTGGAGTCCGCTTACTACGGCTATCTCCCTCCACCTGGACGCGGTCATCCAGAATTTTCTCATTCAGGAAATCCCTACTGCCGGTGCGTCGCCCGAACGCTCCCAACTGCTTCTCCAGCAAATCGAAATACCCCGTGACGGCTATCTCGACATCCCTACCGGGCCGGGCTGGGGCGTGGATCTCAATATAGAGTTTATCCGGTCCCATCCGTGGGATCCTTCGATGCAACGCAAACCCTGGATACCCAGAACCCCGGACGGCGGGCTGATTCACACGTGATTCGACCTGCCGATGCTGGCAAACGAAAGAGAGCGGTCGCATGGCCTTCGATCCGATGGAACAGCGGCGTATTTTAGGTCACTTTGCCACGGGCGTGACGGTGGTGACTTCGAGAAACGGAGATGAACTCTACGGCATGACAGCCAATGCCGTCACGTCGCTTTCGTTGGACCCCCCGTTGATTCTTGTGTCTGTAGACCGCAAAGCCCACATGCACGGCTTTCTCAAGGAAAGCAAGCGTTTTGCGGTCAACATACTGGCCGAGGAACAGGAGGACAGGTCGCGTCGTTTTGCCGCACGCGGCCCCAAAGATTTTTCGGATTTGTCACTGATCGACGCCGTGACCGGTTCGCCGATTTTTGCCGATGCGCTTGCGTATGTGGACTGCTGGCTTACCGAGGTGTTGTCGGGAGGGGACCACGATATTTTTATCGGTGAAATCGTGGCAGGCAACGCAGGAAACGGGCGGCCGCTTATGTTCTATCAGGGAAAATACCAGAAATTGGGGTAGCGATCTACAAACGAAAACGGCCGCGATGCTCATCGCGGCCGTTAGTGAAACCTCATTCGCTTATCCTCCATGACCAGTCCGGTGGTGTCATCATGCTACCTCCTTTGTATCCGATAAGTTCGGCCCGTCCCTCACATCCGCGATCCCACTCGTATTCTCGATCCGCCTGCCGATGACATCCCGTTTCGGGGAGAGTCAGTCTCCGGGACTCGTTTTCCGGTCCGGTTTGTCAGCGAGACGTCTTCTTTGGGCGCGACTGTCCTCCGGATCTTTTCGGATGGCTGCCGTCTTCTTTAATCTTTTGCGGCTATATTTAAATATAAGCAAAAAAGGGACACTCGTCAAGGGGATTTTGCTCGTAGCTTGAGATTATCTCGCCCCGCTGAAAGCGGACAAGCACGGTTGCGGTTGTGGTAGTATGGAATTATCGTATCGTTCGTATCGTCGGATGTCAAAAAAAGATACGGGTAGCATGTTGCCGCCACCGCGTCGTATATTGGCGTCACTGCTCCTTTGTTTCGCCCACCCTTTCAAGCGAGAACCCTATGCCCAACCCGGAATATCTTGTCTCTCTTCTTCAGGAATTGATCTACGCGCACGGTCCGTCCGGGCAGGAGGACGCGGTACGAAGCATCTGTCTACGCGAACTTGAAACCGTATGCGACAAGGTATGGACCGATCCTGCCGGCAATGCCATCGGACTGATCCGGGGCGGCGACGGCCCTGTGGTTCGCGTCATGGCGCATATGGACGAATTGGCGATGATCGTCAAGCGCGTCAACGACGACGGCACATTGCGCGTGCATCCGCTTGGCGGTATGTGGCCCGCCAACTACGGCCAGGGACCGGTTGAGATTCTTGCCGACACGGGTGTCGTGCCCGGTATTCTGTCCGTCGGTTCCATGCATACGACCGCCGAGTCCGCCAAAATCTGGGAGACCAAAGCCCGTAGCGGCAACAAGGCGATGGACTGGGACCACCTGTTTGTCTTTACCCGGAAAACACCGGAGCAACTCAAGACACTCGGCATACATGCGGGCACACGGGTAGCGATCGCGCATTCGCGGCGTACGCTTTTTGAAGTGGACGACTGTATAGGCGGATATTTCATGGACAACCGGGCGGCGATCGCCATCTCGCTCGGCGCGGCCGCCCTGCTTGAACGGCAAAATGCAAAACCCGCCGGCGATGTGTATTTAGTAATGACGACCATCGAAGAAATCGGGGCGCACGGCGCGAGCTATGCCTCACGTACGCTACCCGGCGACATCACGCTGGCGGTCGATTCCGGCCCGGTGGCGGCGGAATACGGCGTTGCGCTTACAGCGGAGCCGATCGTGGTATACGGTGATGCAATGGGACTCTACGACCTTGATATCGCCGACCGGTTGCTGGCCTGTGGCCGCGCGTTGGGGATGGACCCGCAGTGCGCTTTCTGGCAGAGTTATGGATCGGACGCTTCCATACCCAAAGCGCATGGACAAACTGCCCGAGCGGGTCTGCTCTGTATCGCCACCGAAAACACACATGGGTTCGAGATCGTTCCAACTGCCGGGCTTGGCGCGTGCGCCCGTCTTTTGGCGGCGTTTCTGAAAGGATGACCCTATGTCGCTCAAAGTAACCGCAATAGACCTTATCGTCGTGGATGTGCCCTTTACCCCGCGTCAACAGCAGATAACGGCACGGACCGTCTTTAACTGGGGGGTATTGGAGTTGTGCCGGGTCTCTACGGACGCCGGTATCGTCGGGTGGGGCGAAACGGTGATCCACTATACCTACGCGCGAGTGACGGAAGCGGCGGTACAGCGGGTGATCGGGCGTAGTCCGGCGGCGTGCTTGACCGACGATACGCTTGGCGCTGGGCTTCAGATGGCGCTGTATGATGTTGTGGGAAAGGCGCTTGGCGTTCCGTGTAGCCGTCTCATGGGCAACCGGGTGCGGGATTGGGTTCCGATTTCGTGGTGGTCCAACGAGGCGTCGTCGGAAGATTGGGCGGAAGAAGCCCGTGATGCGGTCCGTCAGGGCTATACCAGCATCAAACTCAAACAGCGCCCTTGGCGCGACATCGTCGAACAGGTCGAGACCGTGACCGCTGCGACACCGTCGTTTTTCAAACTCGATCTCGACGCTAACGGTTCGATGCAGAACGCGGCGGCGGCCATGCCCGTGATGCGGCGTCTGGAAGAATTTGATCAGGTGGCGATGTTCGAGACGCCCATCCCACAGACGGATATCCTCGGTAACCAACAGTTGCGGCAGGTCATTTGCCGACCCATTGCCATGCATTTCGGTTCGCCACCCTATGTGACGGTGGTGCGCGAGGCGGTGTGCGACGGGTTTGTCGTGGGGGGCGGAGCGACACAAGTGTTGCGCGAAGGAACGCTTAGCGCCGAGGCCAATATGCCGTTCTGGCTTCAATTGGTCGGCGCGGGACTGACGACCGTATGGGCCAGCCATCTCGGCGCGGTGTTGTCGCACGCCTCATGGCCGGCCATCTCGTGTCTCAACCTGTACAGCCATTCACTGCTCACGTCGCCTATCGAGGTGATAGGAGGGTGTCACCACGCGCCCGAAGCGCCCGGGCTGGGCGTTTCGGTGGATGAAGAGGCGGTGGCGCGGTATGCGGTCCCGGAGGAGACGATCCGGGCGCTTCGGGCGCGTGGTGCGTGGTACGACCGTCCGCGTCCCCGCATCGTCCGTACCGCCGTGTATCCCGATGGAAGCCGCGTCCACATGGCAAACGTCTCGCAGGGGATGGATCTTGCGCCTTACACGCCCGGCGTCCGGCTCGAAACGTGGGCGGACGACGGATCGGAGGCATGGAACGATCTGTGGAAGCGTGTGCAGACCGCGCCGGTACGCAGTTTATCGGCCTAACCAGCCGCCGTCCACAACGAGCAGATGCCCGTGGACATAGTCCGAAGCGCGGGAAGCGAGAAAGACCGCCGCGCCTTTGAGATCGGCGGGCATGCCCCAGCGTCCGGCAGGGATACGCGCTAAAATGGCTTTCGACCGCACCGGATCGTTGCGTAGCGCGTCCGTATTGGCGGTTTCGCAGTATCCGGGCGCGATGGCGTTGACATTGACCCCATGCGCCGCCCACTCGTTGGCCAGCGCCTGTGTGAGCTGGGCCACCGCGCCCTTGCTGGCGGCGTACGACGGCACAAAGATGCCGCCCTGAAAACTCAACACCGACGCAATGTTGATGATCTTTCCGTGTTTGCGTGCCACCATGTGACGCCCCGCCGCCTGACAACAGTACCAGACGCCGTTCAGGTTGAGGTCGAGTACGGCGCGCCAGTCGTCGTCCGAAAAGTCCACGGCCGGCGCGCGCCGGATGATCCCCGCGTTGTTGACCAGTATGTCGATACGGCCAAAACGGTCTATGGCCTGTGCGATCATGGTCTCTACCTGATCGCGTTTCGATACGTCACAGGCGATGGGGAGACATGCGCGTCCCAGCCCTTCGACCTCTGTTATCGTTTCGCTCAGATTTTCGGTTTTGCGGCTGACAGCGACGATGTGCGCCCCGGCTTCGGCCAGCCCTTCGGCCATGCCGCGTCCCAATCCAAAACTCGCGCCCGTGACCACCGCCACCTGATCGTCCAAACGAAACATATCGACCATACCCGACACGTTACCTCCCTAAAGGTGAACCCCTATCCGGGGGAAGCCACCAGGACCGTCCCTGCTTACGATACCGGTTTTACCAGTCCTGTACGTGGATAATGATAGTCGCGGGTCTGGGTCTCGTCTTTGTAGACGTACCAGACGCACGGTGCGTTGTGATCGAGCGTATGATCGAGCGGGCGCAACGGATGACCACGCCGACGTCCTGGTAGCCATTCCATGGCGATGGCGCAGTGACTGCAATACCAGTGAACACCCGTCTTGCCCCATGTCCATTCATGAGGCTCCCGGTTCATCCCGTCGGTCCGATAGGCTTCCCGTCCTGTCTCCGGATCGCCGCGGCGGAGTACGCCTCCGGTTCCGCATGGGTCGAAAGAGATTGCAAAACGGTCTTGTTCTTCCCGGACCGCCACGTCGCCCTTGCGGCTTGTACCGCTCAGATGCCCCCGCATCCCCTCGACGGTCAGCGCCACCTTTTCCCACGGCGTCATCTGATCCCATCGCTCATAACGGTCGCCCCAGATGCTCTGATGGGTCTCTATGATCGAATTGAGCACCGTCTCCTCGGTCTGTTGCGACAGATAGGCAAACATCTCGTTGATCCAGGCTACGAGCACGTCGTGGGGGATTTTGAATTCGAGCCAGAGTCGTTCGAGCGCCCGGTCCGCGGTTTCGAGGTTGCCGGACCGGATAGCGATTTTGAGCGTATTCAAGGGGGCGGTACCAAACTCGAAATCCCACCATGCCTTGCAGATGGCTACGGACACCGGGTGTGCGACGTCGTTGCCTGCGCCTGTGTCACGCGAAACAATAAAACGCACGATATCCTGTCCCCACGTCATGAGGATATTGTGCATGATGCGGAGTTCTTTGTGATAATAGTCGGCCAGCGCGAGGGCGTCTTGGGTTTTGCCGCCGCGTATCAGTGTTTCCAACATCGTGTAGGTAGACACGCCGATGGTGCCGATGTCGTCCATACGGACGAAACGACCGAGGTTGTCGTTGTGTTCCAGCCTGAGCATGGCCTATCCTCCGACTTCCTGCCGGACGATACGCGCGGCTTTCGCAAGGGTTGCCAGTTTTTGCACCGCCAACCAGCGGACCGTCTGGCTAAAACCGCAGTCGGGTGCCAGCCAGAGCCGGTTTGCGGGTACCTGTTTGAGCAGGGCACGGATACGGTCTGCAACCACGTCCACCGGCTCCAAGGATCGCCCTTTTACGTCGATCACCCCCGCGCACAGGATGGCGTCGCCCCCGTATCGGGGCCACAGATCGGCTTCGTTCATGCCTCGGTTGGCAAACTCCATGTTGATCACATCAGCGTGCAGGTCCTTGAAATGCGGGGCAAGCGGAGCATAACGACGGTCCGCTGTAGCCGGTCGTCCCCGGAAATTGCCAAAACAAAGATGTACTTCGATCGTGGCGTCGGTAATGCCGTCTACACAGGCGTTAAACAGATCCACCCATTCGGGGTAGCCGCCGGGCAAGGTCCAGAATGCCGGTTCGTCGAACTGAACATGTCGCGCCCCGGCGGCTACAGCTTCCTTGAGTTCGCGGTTATAGGCCGGCACGAGCGCCCAGGCGATTTTCCCTTTGTTTGGGTACACGGTCCCCGGATGGATACGAAAAGCCTGTGTCGCCGGGCTTTGAAGACCGATGACAAACGGTTTTTCGGTGCGGCTTTTGAGAAACGCCACTTCCCGCGCCAACCCGTATCCACCCGGCACGTTCAAAGGGGCGATGCAACGAAAGGCATCGAGTTGGTCCGGACCGGGATAGCCGAGTCGTCGGTCGAAAGGTATGGGTTCCAGACCGGTTACATGCTCGTGAAAATTCCATGTAAAATCGGCGCGAAACATCTCTCCGTCCGATAGAATATCGGCACCGGCTTCGATCATGTCCATGATGGCAAGCCGGGCGGCGTCGGTCATGGCTTCCTGCAAGTCGGCAGGGCCTGCCTTGCCTTCGGCGACGGCGTCCTTGAACGCCCACATCCACCCCGGCGTGCCATGACTACCCATGACTTTGACGGGCAAAAGCGGAAGATCGGTATACGTCAGCATGTACGGTTCTCGATAAAAGGGGGAAGAAGGAAGAATAAAAGAGAAAGAGCTTAGAAACGCCCAAAGTTGACACCGGGAACATGAGCACATATATAGACGATTTGGCAAATAACATGCTCGCAGGGGGTCTGTCAAGTCAACGCATACGACGGAAAGGGGATTGCATGTACGCATCGATTCGAGACGGGACGCTTTTGGGGGGCGGGTATAAAAATCTGCTCGAAGGGCTTAGGGACGTGGGACTTTCCGCCGTCGAACTGGAGGTGTTTCGAGACAGCACGGTCAGGACGCTGACCTTGGCGGGGGCCGGGTTTTCGCTAACCGGAGACAAGCCGCTCAATGCGCTCAAAACCCACTACGACGAACACGGGATTCGGATATCGGCGCTGATGCTCGGCAACAATTTCAATGCGGAAAATGTAGATGCGGAGATCGCCTGGTGTGTCACGGCGATAAACGCCGCCGGTTTTCTGGGTGTAAAGGCCGTTCGTATCGACTCGATCATGCGGGGCGAACGGGAGATGCGTCTCGATGCCCGCATAGAGACCTTTACAAAGGGCATCACGCTGGTGCTGGAGGCCACCGAAGGGTCTTCGGTACAACTCGGTATCGAAAACCACGGAGTAAGCGGTAATCAGCGTGAGTTTCTGGACGGGGTGTTGGACCGAGTGGATCACCCACGGCTGGGCACCACGATGGACACCGGCAATTTCTACTGGTACGGGTATCCGCTGGATACGGTGTACGACATTCTGGCGCATTTTGCTCCAAAGGCCAAGCATACGCATGTCAAGAATATCGCCTATCCCGAACCGGAGCGGGGAAAACAGCGGGAAATTGGCTGGAAATACGGAGAATACGCGGCGCCATTGCCGGATGGGGATATCGACTTGTGGCGTGTGGCGGGGTTTCTAAAGTCGGTGGGATATACGGGCGATATGTGTGTCGAGGATGAATCCATCGGCAGGATGCCGGAGGCCGAACGACGCGAGGCGCTTCGGCGCGATGCGGCGTTTGTACGGGAAATCTGCGGGTAAGGGAAACCGGTATCTTCGGCTTTGACAAAGGTTTCGGTCAATATAGACCCGTGGAGAACGGACATGGACCGTTCCCCTAGCCAAAACGCGGGACATAATGCGCCGTTTTGGCTAGGTCATTCGGACCGCCGCAAGGTCTTCCCTCGGATCTGCCGGTTCCTCAAGCGTCCGGTAGCGCGGTCTCCGCTGGATATATCCACTGCTTACGTGCAACGGGCGCAAGGCGTCGGGCAGACTGGCGACAAAATCGGGTTCGAGACGGAAATCAGGTCGATGACTCTCCATAAATAGCCACGGGAAGTAGGTCGTCCCGTATCCGCAGATGATGATCGTCCGCTCCCGGTCGCTGGTAATGTCCCCCGTCGCGTGGAGTAACGCTTCTGTAAAAAGCAACGCCGAACCGGAAGGCGCGACGACTTGGTGAATCAACGACCGATCTGCATACGCCGCCTCGACGATCTCCCGCTCGTTGGCGTCCACCATGTGGCTACCGGGAATGACCACCGTACCGCCATCGTCGGGGCCAAGATCGGTCAGGTTGGTCAGCACCTTTACAAACGACGAATGAAACAGTCCATTCCGGTAGTGGTTTCCCTCGGTAACGGGCAATCCTCGGTGAAAACCATACCGAGGTTAGCCATCCGCCCCCATGTCCCATTGCGGTGCTTTTCGGTTGATATGCGCGTTGGCCTCTAAAATATGCGCCTGTCCACCGATGACTTCCTCTTCCATGCCCACGTTTCAGGATGAGTTACATAGGCTAAAATCGCCGGATAACGCCGGCTCTGGCCAATCGCCCCAATATAGTGGTGGTGTGGCATATCGTGCTGAAAATAGGCGTGGTCGATGACACGCCGGTCCGGATCGGGGATAGCCAGTAAATCCCGTTTGAGCCGATGGAGGTCGTCGCGCATGGCCCCACACTCCTCCTCAGTCAAAACACCCGGTACGATGACATATCCGTGTACATCAAAAAAATACCGTTGTGCGGGTGTCAACGCGGGAAACGGTCTATGTTGCGGATGGGTCATATAGTTCCCTGTGAAGTGACTGTGAGCCTTGAGGTATCGCTTTTCGGGAGTGGGCAGTCAAAAGGTACAGGTTCAAAACTGCCTGAAGTTGCAGTCTTTCACCCAATCACCCGTCCCACCGCGATGTTTTGCGGAGGATTTCCCGGTCCGGGACGACCGGGCACGGATCGGCGGCGCGACGACGACACACCTCGAGTATGCGTTGGATCGCGTCGTACAGGGCCTGCAGAAACACCCGGTCGCCTTTGAGCAACGCGCCGATACCACGCAGGGTCATCCAAAGGGCGTGATACGCCAACAGTCGGCGGTCTCGAATGTTGCGCCACACGAACAGGATTCGGTTTCTCCGGCTGATACGTTCTACCGTCCGGATTTCATACGCCGATTTGATTGTCGCGCTGTGTTCGTGTCGCGCCCGGCTTTGCGGTTCATAGCGTATTTCCCATCCACGTTGCCAAGCGCGGTAGGAAAGATCAAGGTCTTCCGAGTAAAACGGCGCATACAGCGGGTCGAATCCGCCTAGCTCGAGAAATTTCGCTCTGCTCCATGCCGCCGCCGCTCCGTTGGCGTAGAGCGAGAGAGTGGGGCGCTCCCTGTCGGCATCGCGTTCGGCCCAGCGCAGTCTAAGCAGACCGCCGTGAAAGTATCCGCGTACCAACCCTCCACCCGGCGTACTCCCGTCCATCTGAAACACCCTTGCATTGACGGCAAACACCCGGTCGTCCCGAAAGTTTACCAACAGGGGCGCAAGAAACCCGGGTTCGACCACGATGTCGTTGTTGAGCAGAACCACGACCGGGGCGCCGCTTTGCGCGACCCCTTTGTTGCACGCCGCGCCAAAACCTCCGTTTTGCTCATGCCGCACCACCACGACACCGGGAAATGACGCAAGGATATGCTCCTGCGTACCGTCCGTACTGCCGTCGTCTACTACGATAATTTCCACATTTCCCATATCGCCCGACCGCAACACGGACCGCAGACACCGGTCTACCCACTCACGTCCGTTCCATGTCGGAATGACGATACTGCATGCGGGACAGGCAGAATCGCTCATGCGATAGGTTGGTCGGACGTGGACGTGTCCGCATCATACGCCGATCCGGGCTTGGGGCAGGTCATTTGCCATACCTTGACCAGACGCAAAAACGAATACAGCCCCATACACAAACTGAATAGCAACCCGATGTACCCGTCCCGGTAGCCTTGTTTGACGATAAAACACTTCCACGCCATGCCGATGGGCGAAAAGACCACCCGCGCGCGGCCTGCGCGCTGGCCCTGTCGAACCCGGTCTTCAGCGTCCACGGTAGTATAATAGTCGATCCGAGAGATAAAATCGCTTATCGTGTTGTGCGAGTCGTGATACAAATCTTCGTGAAGGAGTCCCATTTCGCCTTCCACCTCGATATGGGCATGCGCGCCGCCGGTCCAGTACCCTTTGCCACGCCGTAGCAGACGCGGTTGATAGCTTGGATTGAGCGTGCCGTGCCGGATCGGATATCCGAGAAAGTGTTCGACCCGGTGTATCTTGTATCCGTCGCAAGGAGGATCGGTCTCCAACATCTTCCTCAACCGAGCGTTGAGACCGTCCGTCAAGTATTCGTCGGCATCCAAAAACAAAATCCAGTCGCCGGTGGCGTATTCCATGCCGAGCGTGCGCTGACGGGCAAACCCCTGCCACGGGTGTCGGTATATCCGGTCCGTGTATTCGGCGGCGATATCGGTGGTTTTGTCCGTGCTAAAGCTGTCCACCACGACGATCTCGTCGGCCCATCGGACCAGTTCGAGACATCGCCGGAGTTTTTTTTCTTCGTTTAACGTGATGACGACGACGGACAGACGGTTCATACCGTTTACCGGTGGAGGTCTTGGGGCAGGTCTTCGGGGTTTTGCCACCGATGCCACAGCTTGGCGTATTTGGCAAACACATAAGAGGCGGACAGCCCGCACAGAATCAACCCCGGCAGACCGTCCAGAAAACCCCGTTTGAGTACGTACATCTTGAAGAAGGCGAAGATGGGGCGGACGAGAAGGTCCGTCAACCGGAATCGGCGGCCCGACCGGTAAAGCTGATCGGCGGCAAGCGAGGTGTACCGGTTGAATTTGGTCAGATAATGCTCCAGCGATGGATCGGTGTGATGGATAAGCGGCGAGGTGAGAGAAGCGACGGGGCCGTCCACAAGCACCCGTTCGTGTACGAGGACGTCGGAAAAACGGCCTGCTTCGCGCCGAAACAGACGAAGGACATCGTCCGGATACCATCCGCAGTGCGCGATCCATCGTCCAAGAAAAATGGCTTTGCGCGGGATGTAAAACCCTGCCGTATCCGTCCGTCGGAGCGCGGCAAGGATTTCCTCACGGAGCGCGGGCGTAACCCGCTCGTCGGCGTCGATCCAGAGTATCCACCCGCAGGTGGCTGTCTTGCACCCGATTTCCTTGCTTTCCGAATACCCGCGCCATTCGGTTTCGATGACACGCGCCCCACACGCTTGCGCCTGCGCGACCGTATCGTCCGTACTCCCGGTGTCGACCACGATCACCTCGTCGGCAAACCCTACGGTTTCGAGACACGGGCGTATCTGATGCGCTTCGTTTTTGACCAAAACGATGGCGGAGAGTGACGTGTCGGGCGGAGAAGAGGAGGGGGCGGTCACTAGGCGGTATCCGGCGTGGTTATTTGATCACACGCAAGGTAACGTCTACATACAGCGCCGGGAAGAGAAAGGAGACATACTTTTCCCAGCGCCGAGGGAAGAGATTGGCCATCGCGGCGATGCCGACGACCCGGTAAAAGTCGGTAAATACGAGTCGGTGTCGTTCGAGCCGAAACCGACCGCCGTTGCACAGATGGGTAAAGGTGACGTGTCCGAAATGGTGATAGTGGGTCAGGTCGCCATAGGAAAGCTGAGAGGTGTAATGCGGAGTGACGATGCGCACGGTGGCGTTGGGACGGGCGATGCGCCATACTTCCTGCATGGCCTGCGCCGGGTGGAGCAGATGTTCGAGGATGTGTGACATCTCGATATGCTCGAATCGTCCGTCTTCGAACGGATAGGGATATGCGTTGAGGTCCTGGACCAGATCGACGTGCGGCGCGGGTATGATGTCCACCCCGATGGAGTCGTTCATTTTGCGGAAGGGGCCGCATCCCAGATCGAGCACGACAGACATGGCCAATGCCACCGTAGGGACACGGTATCCGTATCCCGGTATAGGTAAAACGCGGCGGGAGTGTCCGCGCAGATATCCCAGCCACGTTACGACGGGATCGACATGGGTACGGGTCTACCGTCAGAACCGGAAAAACAGACCGACGCTTGTTCCGAGATGGACGGAAGCGCGGAAGGCGCTACGCGGGCCGGAAAGCGGAAACCGCGCAACATCGCTACCGGTAAGCGCGATTCCGGCAAGCGCCGCGATTTTCCAGTGTCGGGTAAGCAGATATTCGGTTCCGGCGTATTCGACACCGCCAAAGGTCATAAGCGCATCTTCCTGATCTACTTTTTTCTCCGGGTCGTAGTAGAAGAGGGCGGGGCCGGCGGCCACAAAGGGTCTGAAATGCGCAGACGGTGACAGCGTGGCTTTGACGGCGGCGCACAGCGAGTACAGGTTGACTGGGAACCCGGCATGACCTTCGCCGGACGTATACACGCACCCGGCTGTGCCAAGAAGGGAAAACGGACCGGTCAGATCGATTTCCATCTGGCCTTCGACATAGAACGCGCCGTCTTCGACCGCCGGATTGCCCGACGAGCCATTTAGTCCCCCCAGAGCGCCGAGACCGAGCGGAACCGGACGGCTTTCCTGCGCCGCGCCGCCGACCGGACACAGAAAAACCGACAGAAAGAAGAGTACAGGGTAAAAACCGGTATGGGGTTTCAAACTTCACCCTTCAAACTTTACCCTTTCAGATCAGCGCTCTCGACTGACACCCGTCTACGTTGATACAGGCTCCGTTGACCCAACTGGCACGATCGGACGCCAAAAATACCACGACATTGGCGATTTCTTCCGGTGTGCCAAAGCGTCCGCACGGGATTTCGCGTTCGACAAACTGCCGGATGCCTTCCGGATCGGCGTCGAGGCGTTTCTGCCAGTTGCCGCCCGGAAAGATGACCGATCCCGGTGCTACGGTATTGACACGAATACCGGTTTTGGCAAGCTCTTTGGCGAGCATTTTTCCCATGCTGATCTCGGCGGCTTTGGTGGCGTTGTAGGTAACCGGGCCACCCGACTCGCGTCCAAAGATGGACGAAATGGTGATGATCGAACCGCTTCCCCGTGTCTTCATCGACGCAAGCGCTGCGCGTGTCATGCGCACTGCCGCAAACAGGTTGAGGTTGAAGATATCCATCCATTCCTCATCCGGCACGTTTTCAAACGGGGTCCACTTGCTTCCACCCACGTTGTTGACCAACACGTCGATACGTCCCCACCGGGCCAGCGTTGCCGCGACGACCCGCTCCACTTCTTCGGGGCGGGTTACATCCGCCGGGGTCGCCAGCGTCTCCACGCCTTTGACACCCACTTCCGCCGCCGTCTGTTTGAGCGTTTCCTCGCCACGAGCACACAGACTTACATGACACCCCTCGTCGGCAAGCCCCAGCGCGATCGCGCGTCCTATACCCCGGCTGGAGCCGGTTACCAATGCGACCTTATCTTTGAGACCCAAGTCCATAAATCGCTCCTTGTGTATGTACGGTTTTTTTCCTATCCGCAAACCCATCCCGGAGTCGAACAAAGCAGGTTTTCGGAGACACAAGTCACGCACCTTCTTGGTGCGGTCTCTCGCGTCCGACGACCGCATCGACCACCTGACCGGCAAGTCCGGTATAGGCACGCGGTTCCAGCAGTGCTTCTACATCTTCTTCCCGCAGATGATCGCGTACTTGTGGTTCTTGCATCAGCGCGGTTTTGAGCGAAATACCTTCTTCATACGCCCGCATCGAGGCGTGGTATACCACATCGTGCGCATCCTGTCTGCCGATATGAGCGGCCAGTTTGAGCATCGCCGCTTCGGAGAGGATGAGCCCTTGGAGCATGTCTACGTTGCGGGCCATACGCTCCGGGTATACGATAAGCCCGTTGATCACCCGGATCGTCTGTGCCAGTGCGCCGGCAACGAGCAGACACGTTTCGGGCACGAGCGCCCATTCGATATGTACCTGCGCCCAGTCGCGTTCGTGTTCGTGACCCATGGCCTCGAGCGCAAGGGGAACCTGCTGTCGCGCCAGCCGTGTCACGCCTACGATGGCTTCGCAGATCATGGGATTGCGTTTGTGGGGCATGGTGCTGCTACCCACTTTGCCGTAGACGTAGGGTTCTTCGAGTTCGGCGATTTCGGTCCGTTGGAGATTGATCACTTCGTTGGCGATTTTTCCTATGGTTGCGGCGATCATACCGAGGATGGAGACAAATTCGGCGATGCCGTCGCGTGCGGTATGCCAAGGGATTTCGGTAACGCCGAGACCGAGATCGTCCATCATGCGTTTACGGATTTCGGGGCCGTGCTCGGCGACCGAGGCGAGCGTGCCTGCGGCCCCGGCAAACTGGCCGATCAGAAGACGCGGTTTGCATTGATCGAGTCGCTCGATATGACGGCGTGTCTCGGCGACCCATATCGCCATCTTGTATCCGAACGTCACGGGCAGGGCGTGCTGGCCGTGCGTGCGTCCCGGCATCAGGGTATCGCGGTGTTCGACGGCGCGGGTGGCAAGTGCGGTTCCCAGTGCCGTCAGATCGCGTAAAACGAGTCGATACGCCTCTCCGATCTGGAGTACGAGCGCCGTGTCGGTGATGTCTTGTGTCGTCGCACCCCAGTGGATGTACTGGCCGGCGTCGTCATCGCAGACTCGCTGGAGCGCGCGGATCACCGGCACGATGGGGTGGCTGGTGGTCTCCATCTCGTGGGCGATGACGGCTTTTTCCAAATACGCTGATCTGGCTTTTCGGACGATTTCTTTGGCGGCTTTAGCGGGGATCAGTCCGATGGCGGCTTCGGCGCGTGCCAGCGCCGCCTCCACGTCGAGCCAGCGCTGGAGCAGGGTGTCGTCGTCAAACACCCGGCGCATCTCTTCCGTGCCGTACTGGTCGCGGAAAAACACCGAATCGGTGACGTGGCTGCCCATGATCAGTCTACAGGGCTGAGGAGGATTTTCATCCCCTCTTTGCGGTGGAGACGGTCAAAAGCGGTTTTCCATTCGGTGATGGGTAGCACATCCGAAACGATGGGGGCCAATTCGATTTTCTTTTGCCGGAGAAGCGTCATGGTGCGGTCCCACGACTGGAGCGACCCGGAAAACGAGGTGCGGAGGGTGATTTCCTTTAGTTCCGCTTTGAAAAGATCGATTTCGAATGGGCGGCCATGCAGACCGATCTGCATGAGTATACCTTCTTTGCGCAACAGGTCGATACCGGAGCAAGTGGCGGCGGCGGAACCAGAACATTCGAGTACGATGTCAGCGCCGTGACCGTCGGTAAGGTCTTTTACGATCTCGTCAAGATTTTCTTCTTCTATGTTGACTGTCAGATCTACCCAACGAGCGCCGAGGGCAAGTCGTTCGCGGTCGATCGACGTGCCGGTAAGGATCACATAAGCGCCTTCTGCGCGGGCCACCTGCGCCGTAAGCAACCCGATGGGGCCAGGACCGGTGACGACGACGATATCGCCCGCGGTGACACGTGTAAGCAGGGACACCGCCTTGACACAACAGGAAAGTGGTTCACTCATGGCGCCGCTGTGGCAATCGATATGCGCGGGCAGTTTTCGGATCGACCAGGCGGGAACGACCAGATAGCGGGTAAACGCGCCCTGTATACCGCTGCCAAAGGAAAGCCGCGTGGGGCACAGGCTGAGTTGACCTTCCTGACAGTAGCGACAAGCGCCGCAGACGATGACCGTAGGTAGCGCCGTGACGGCGTCGCCGGGAGCGATATGGTCTGTTCCGTCGGCATCTACGACGATACCGGCTACTTCGTGTCCCAAGACGACAGGCGGTCGGCACGGGTATTCGTGCGCATAGATGTGCAAGTCCGTACCACAGATACCTGTGGCGCGGACCTCTATCTTGACATGGCCGGGGCGCATATCGGGTTCGGGCACGTCCTGTACGGCGAGATTGCCCGGTCCGAGCGCGTATTTGACCAAACCTTTCATGGATACCTCCGACATGGATACGACAGGGTTGTAATGTCAACATTGCCGTTGACAGAGAGGGTGTCCGGCATATATTACGCCGCGACGTTTGCCCCTGTAGCTCAGAGGATAGAGCAGCGGTTTCCTAAACCGTTGGTCGGGTGTTCGAGTCTCCCCAGGGGCATCTATCCTCGTTCTACGGACCGTTCGAGCAGTTGTTGCAGACGTTCCGGAAAAGCCGTGTATATTTCCCTTTTGACAAGAGGCCAGCCTTCGGGGGGTCTGTATACATACCACGGGATATAGGCGGCGTTGGCGCCCATCCGGTGCGCCGAAACGGCCGTATTGGGACCGTTGCGATGCCATGTGGCGCCGTGCCAGATCAGCACCGACCCTTTTTTTCCTATCATCGGTATTTCTTTTTCGAGGGCATCGGCGTCAGGTGGACGACCCGACACATGGCTTCCCGGAACCAGCCGTGTCGCGCCGTTGTCCGGCGTGAAGTCGGTCAGCATCCACATGGTCTGAAGCAGCATGGGCCATGGCGGCCAAGGCTGTTTGACCCCGCCCAGTGGCCAGTCGGAATGAAGCCCGCCTCCCGGGGCGCCGGGTTGACACCACATCATGCACACGTTGTTTGCGAGAAAAAACGGTTTGCCCAGCAGACGTTCGGCGATTTCCATGATGGCCGGATGATGACACAGCTGCGCGAGGTCCGGGATCGGGTTGAGCGCGCCTTCCAGTTTGACATAACCGCCGGTCCGGTTCATGAGCGGCTGTGCCAGACGGTCCAACCGTTCCGCCTCGGCAGGATCGAGTAGGTTCTCCAGGATACAGTATCCGTTTTGTTCGATATGAGCGACCGCAACGTCGGTATCCATAAACGCTCTTTTCTTGTTCTCACGATCCTGCTTTGAGCGGCTGGCAACGCCGGTTATATTATAACCCTACGATCTCTATGACCAGCATTTTCTTGTTTGGTGTCTATTCGAAAACCGACGCGGAGTTTTCCGGTGAGGTAAGCGTCGGGCAAGAGGCGCTCAACGCCCCACCCACCCGAATGTCGGAGAAACCGAGTCATGAGAAAAATCATCGTGCTTGAACATATTTCCCTCGATGGGGTCATACAAGCCCCAGGCGGGCCGGACGAAGATACCAGCGGCGGTTTTGCGTATGTCGGGTGGATAGCGCCCTATTCCGACCCGATCCTCGGGACGGCGCTGAGAAGACAGATGAACCTGCCATTCGACTTGCTGTTAGGACGCAAAACTTTTGAAATCTGGGCGCCGTACTGGCCGCAACATGGGGATATATGGCCGGGTGTCAACGCGGCAACCAAGTACGTCGTCTCGAATACCCTGACATCCGGTGCATGGCAGCCGTCCGTGTTTCTAAACGGAGACATTGCGGAGAAAGTCACCCAAATCAAACAACAGAAAGGACCCGATTTGCACGTCTGGGGAAGCGGTAATCTCATTCAGACGCTTATCAGGCAAGATTTGGTCGATACGTTTTGGCTGATGATATATCCGATCACGTTGGGCGGTGGAAAACGATTGTTTGCCGAGGGCACGATCCCGGCGGCGTTCAAGGTGACGGAAAGCACGGTCACCCCGAGTGGCGTCATTGTCGTGCGTTATGAGCGGGCCGGTGCAATGGCAAACGGAAGTCTATAAACTGCCCGACCCATGCGGCGTTCTGCGTGGACTACGCCCCGCAGACGCACATAGTTTCAATCGCCGATAGCACTGAACTATACAAACGAGACGGGATGCTCGTACTTCCGGGAAGGAGTCTTTCATGTTGCCTGAATTAGAACGACATATCGACCAAACACCGCTTATGGACACCCACGAGCATCTCTACATGGAGGATCAGTGGATAAACGGCGGTCCCGACGTGCTTCAGGATCTCTTTGAGAACTATGTCCAAGCCGATCTGGTGGTCGCCGGTGCAACGGATGCGGATGTACAGTTTTTGCTGGATGCCAAAAATCCGGACCTGAAAGCGCGTTTCGAACGGGTGCGCAAGGCATGGGAGGCTGTACAGCATACAGGATACGGCGAGGCCGTCCGTATCCTTGCCGAACGTATCTACGGGATGCACGAGATCACGCCCGAGGGTTTGGAAGCGGCGCGTGAAACCAATCTCCAGTTGCGCAAGCCGGGGACACGGCTGGGGCTTCTTCAGCGCGGTGCCAATCTGGACCATGTGCAGGTAGACAACTTTGTCTGGGCTTGTCTGCCCGACCTGTCGGGACCGGATTTTTTTCTGTATGATCTGAGTTGGTTTGCTTTTTGCAATGGACAGGTTCCGTGTGAACAATTGGCGCAAGAGACCGGCATCGCGGTACAGACGCTTTCCGATTTGCGGGCTGCGATGGAAAAACTATTTGCCCTGTACGGTCCTGTGGCGATTGCGGTAAAGGCGCAACACGCCTATACGCGCACGCTGTGCTGGGAGGAGCGGACCGACGCAGCGGCTTCGGCGGCGCTCGACCGCATCCTGCGCGACCCGGAGCACCCGGAAACCGCGGACCAGTTGTGCCTCGGTGACTGGGCGTGGGCGCGGGGGCTTGAACTTGCCATCGAGTACCGTCTGCCGTTCAAGATTCATACCGGATACTATGCCGGACATAGCCGTATGGCGGTAGACCGGATCAAGGGCGGCAATCTGTGCCCGCTGTTGTCCAAATATCTCGATGCGAAGTTTGTGCTGATGCACATCGCGTATCCTTACAACGACGAGTTGGTCGCCATTGCCAAACACTATCCCAATGTGTGGGTGGACATGTGTTGGGCGTGGTCGATCAACCCGTATGCGTCGAGCGATTTTGTGCGTCGGTTTCTGCACGCCGTGCCCATCAACAAGCTGTTTGTATTTGGCGGGGACACACGGTGGCCGGCCAGTTCGGTGGCGTATGCTATTCAGGCACGCAAATGGTTTACCCGGGCGCTGTCGGCGGAGGTGATATCCGGCGATCTGACCGAAGAACAGGCCATGGCCGTTGCCACGCGGCTGATGCAGACCAATCAACTCGAGTGCTTCGATCTCGAAGGCACACGAGCCGCCATCCATGCCAAGATAAACGCCGCCTGATCCTCTTGGCACTGTGCAAGCAAGACCGGGACGCGCCGAGTGCCCGGTCTTGTGAGATGCATGGAAGCAGACCTCAATACTCCTGTTCAAACTTCGGATGCACCCACAGGAACTCTTGCCGCTTGTTCGGAACGCGAACAAGGCCACCGAAGCTCGGATCCTCCTCCTTCAGCCACGCGTGCAACTGCCGAAAGACCCCCCCCTGCGCCCGGACCGCATCGCCGCGTTCCAGGTCCGGCGCGTCGCTGCGGCCCAGCCTCGCTCGCAAAAGTCAGAAGGGCGTCCCACGCGGCCGTTGCGTTCGCGACAGGATCCGGATCGGTTGACTTGAGGGCGAGCAGCGTCTTGACGTGCGCCTCGGTCTGGCGCGTGGAAGTATGGAGGTCGAGGCTCAGGACGTGGAGCACACGCAGAAAAGGCCACAGGTCTTTGGCAGTGACGTGCGTTTCTTCTAGTGCGCTGACGATCTTGCAGAGCTCGTTGCACAGATGGACAGACTTCTTCGAGATAAATCCGTCGAGAGACAGCCATCTTTCGAACTCCTCGCCATTGGCCGCGCCTCTGGCGCAGTCGAGCAACCCGACAAAATTCTCGAGGAGCGTGTTCGTGCCGCGCAGCGTCACGAGGACAAAGCTGTCGTGCTGGGGATTGAAAGGGTCGGCCTCCTTGAAATCCTTCCAGAAGTCGCCAATGGCCTTCTTGCATTCGTCGTCGGCGGCACTGATGGTGAAACTGCGTTTCACCTGCCCGACGAGCCGCGCAGTCGCCGCGGCTGCGCGCGTGCAGACGACGAGGACGTCGTCCGTATTGAAGCCGAGATGCTCGGTCTGGAAATGGACTTCGGTGACGCCGGTATCGGTGAGGATCGGCGGGATGCTGCGGACGAGCAGCTGCGCTAGCCAGTACGCCGCGACGTGTTGCTCGAAGAACACGCCCTCGCCGCCTGTGGAGATCGGACTTGAAACTCGTTTCTGGCTTGGGCTATCCATGCCATCCACCAAATGTTCCACTGTTTCGATGACGACCTCATGCGAGTAGTTGCACGGCCCGTCCGATGGTTCCACGGACCACGAGTAGCAAGAACGCTTGATGTCTCATTGGCATGGTGGTGCTCCTACTGGGAGTCCGGTATTGTCCTATAGCGGGTCATCAAAGGACGACTGCCATGTGCGTTCGATGCCGCATAACTTCTTATTGAACGGAAGACTCAACTCGGTATAAATAGCCAAAAAGAGATGATTAAACGCGTTGCTCCGTAGACCCTGCCGATACTCCGACGCCCGGAGCAACACACCCCGTCTACCGCTCTGTACCCATGTCGCACTAGCCACCCCCTTTGAACGGGTTTAACCTACCCCCAAATGCAGTTTGACGCTTTAACGCGAGATAAACCTCCCTGCCGGATAGGTTGGTTAGGTTGAATCGACACGGAGCAGCCTTTGATTGTTCCCTGCAGAGGGATTAGAGGGAAAGACCATGTTTCTGTCTAATCTTTCCGCGCAGGACGATTGGATGGAATACGCTCGCCACATGCCATACCGCGCGCCTTACGCCGACTAGGTGTGGTAAGTCCGGCTCGAACCCGTCACAGCGTACACTGCCGCAAACAGACTGCGTTCGCCTTACCGATGGGTAAGCCTGCCGCGGTGTTTCGCCGAAACAAAAATCATCTTATCTGTAAAAGGAAGGATTATGCCCATAAATAAACATTATTCGGATCAAAATGGCAACCAGTATTGTACCGCACGCCCCCCGCGTCTGCCCGGCCAAGTGCAAATCACCATACGCACCAAACATTACACCTACCGTACGGAAGAAACCTATGTCCCCCCTCCTCGAAAACGGTTACGCCCCCCGCGCCTGCCCGGTCATACAAGCGTCAAAACCACGCAGATTTACACCTACGTGCTCAACCGGGGGTGGTGAAAAAGGAAAGGCTCCAGGGTAGATTAGGTACGACCACCTTTACAATGAACGTACCCTTCCCCCAAGGAGCCTTTCGATCAAAAGGGCATGGATGTTTTCCCAACAAGATGGAAACCGTGTCGGTAGAGAAAGGGGAAGAGACGGCTTGGTTTCTTTCCGATCAGGATACGCGGATCGTGCTTATCCAGGCGCTTCTTTCATTGGGTCTTGCGGCGGTTTCCGACATCCTTGCTCAGGAGGTCTGCTCGCTCTGTGGGGCGCGTCACAACCGCAAGGGGGAAGATCGGAGCCATCGGCGCTGTGGGGCGCAGACCGGCTCGGTGTATCTGGAGGAACAAAAGGTCCGGGTGAGCGTGCCGCGCGTTTGGGATGCGCGGGCAAAGAAGGAGCGCTCACTCTTGGGGCAACTAACCTTTTTCAATCTTTCTTCAAACTCCCCTCGTATCCAGCCTTTTGACCTTTGGCAAGCGCGTTCCGGTAGCCAAACAAGGGCGTTTCGTCACCGGACACCACGATGTCGACGACCGCGGGCGCGGCGGCTTCCAGCGCTTGGCTCAGTCCTTTGCGCAGGTCTTCGGGACGCTCGATCCGAATACCGAAACACCCAAACCCCCGCCCGACCGCGCCAAAATCCGCATCGCCCCAACGAAACGGCGCGCCGGAGCCTTCGAACAGGATGCGGTGATAATGGTCTATCCAAGCCAGTCGCTGGTTGTTGAAAATGATATTGACGACGTTCATGCCGAAATATGGCAGGCTGGCTAATTCTCCTACATAGTACGAGAATCCGCCGTCGCCGCATAGATTGATGACACGGCGTCCGGGACAGGCGGCGCTGACACCCATGGCCGCAGGCAGTCCAAAACCCAGTCCGGCAGAGCCGCGGGGTGCGATCACTTGTCTACCGCTTTTTCTCAGATGATAATATAGAAGCCCCCACCCGGAGGCGTAGCTGGCGTCGCATACGATCAGGTCGTCGGGACCGGTGAGGGTGTTGAGTTCGGCCATAACTCGCTGGGGCTTGATAGGCAGATCGTCGGAAGCAAGGTCCGCCGCGCACTCGGCTTCCCACGCCCTTTTGAGTCGGGTGGCGTATGCGAGTCGGTCGTGCCGGACCTCTTCCGGTATCTCCCACTCTTGGAGTGCCTCAGCCACCGCCTCCAGACCCAACCGGGCGTCGCAGACCAAACCGATTTCGGTGGGAAACACCTTGCCGATCTCCGCGCCGTCTATGTCCATGTGGATCACTTGTTGATCGGCCGTGGGAAGCGTCCAGGCAAGGGTCGAATTTTGTCCCGATTTGCATCCTATCATAAACAACAAGTCTGCCTCGCGCGCCGCATCGATAGCGCTTTGCGCGCCGATGTTGCCCAGAAGCCCCAGCGAGAGCGGATGGGCGTCCGGCAACGCGCCTCTGCCGCTAAAGGTGGTGACGATCGGGGCGGACAGATATTCGGCAACCACACGGACCTGTTCACAGGCGCCGGCGATATGGATCCCGCCGCCAACGAGCAATACGGGACGTTTGGCGGAGACGAGCATCTGGACGGCGCGGTCCACATCTCCTGTGTCCGGACCGCTACGCTCGACCGGAAAACGGCCATACGCAGGGTTGATGTATGAAGCGAGACACGCGGGATCGACCGTCGTGTCGAAGATGTCCTGCGCCACGATCAGGGCGACCGGTCCGGGACGCCCGGACGTAGCAGTCCTGACGAGCATATTGAGCATCGCGGGTAACTGCTCCGGCGACCTGAGCGTCGCCACGCGCTTGACAAAGGGCCGTACCAAGCTTTCCTGATCCAGTCCCTGCGTGGCTGTTCCGCCCCGATCTACCAGATGTGTCCACCCTGTGGGGATGTCGCTGATGATCGCCAGTACCGGGATAGACGAGGCATAGGCTTCGTACAACCCGGACGGCAGTTTGACCGCGCCCGGACCTACCGTTACGTCGCAAACGCCGATACGCCCGGTCATGCGGGAAAAACCGTCGGCGGCGAAAACCGTGTTGCGTTCGTCACGCATCATGTAGTGCGTGATCTCGCCGGAACGCCGCAGACACCCGTCTACCAGTGCTACCGTCTGGCCACCCGCCGCGCCGAATAGGTGCGTCACCCCGTACCGGATCAAAAGATCGGTAAGCAGATCACCCGTATGCATGAAACCGCTCCGCGAAAAAGAGAAAATAAAACCCCGTTATCGTTCTTCGAACCGCCGAATATCTTCGTCCACCATGTATTGCAACAATTGCTCGAACGTCATACGAGGTTCCCAGCCCAAATCGGCTTTTGCCCTTGCATAATTACCCCGCGACGCGGCGATTTCGGTCGGTCGCATAAACTGCTCGTCGGAGCGTACGTGTTCGCGCCAGTCCAACCCCACATGACCAAACGCCGTTTCGCAAAGATCGCGGATGGTAAACGCCGTGTTGGTAGCGATGACATAGTCTTTCGGATGGTCTTGCTGAAGCATCAGATACATGGCTTCGACATATTCCTTTGCATATCCCCAGTCACGCACGGCATCCAGATTGCCAAGTTTGAGCATCCCGTTTTCGACAAGCGGTCGTCCGGCTTCGTTGAGCGGTGGATTTTTAATACCCGTCTTGATACAGGCGACGGCCATCGTAACCTTGCGCGTGACAAAATGAAGACTTCGCCGAGGGCTTTCGTGGTTAAACAGAATACCGCCGCAGGCAAACATATCGTACGACTGTCGGTACGTGTCCACCATCAGATGCGCGTACAACTTGGCGACACCGTACGGATTGTTGGCTTTGAACGGCGTATCTTCGTCCACTTCTTCCTGTTCGACACCGCCGTATATTTCCCGGCTGGTAGCCTGATAAAACCGGGTGTCCAGATTGAGACGGCGTATGGCTTCCATAAACCGCACCGGACCAAGCGCCGTGATTTCGGCGGTGACGATGGGCTGGCTCCAACTGTCCGCAGGGATGGACTGCGCCGCAAGGTTGTATATTTCGGAAGGCCGATAGGTGGACAGGATTTTTTCGATGCTGTGCGGGTCTATCAGATCGCCGTATTCGAGGATCATACGACCCGCAAGATGCTGGATGTTTTCATGGTGATAGTGGGTAGATCGGCGCGCCAGCCCTACGACCTCGTATCCTTTTTCAAGAAGCAGATCGGCCAGATAAGAACCGTCCTGTCCCGTAACACCTGTGACTACCGCTAATTTCGAAGATGCCATACTTGCTCCAAAGGGATGAAGGAGGGGTTAGAAAGGAGGAAGGAGGAAACATAGGCTATCTGTTGAAGCGTTGTTTTCCTTTCTTCAGCCCTCGAACCTTTTTAACGTATCCTGTTCTCGCGGCAGGTGGACCTCCCATGGCTCCCAGTCGATCCATTCGCCGCTTATGAACCCGCCGTATTCCGCGTCGCGCAACAGGGAAAGCCCGTCGCGATGGTCGATGTCGCCCGAACCGATGGGCACAAGAACCAGCTTTGCGTCTTGGGTTTTTCCGTCATGCACGTGGACATGGCCTATATAAGGCCAAAGCGTCCGGAAGGCCGACGTCATCGTGGCAGCTCCGGTGCGCACCGGATGCATGATATCCCAGTTTGCGGCGACCGCGGGATGATCTACCCGGCTCAGCACTGCCGCTGCGTGGGATGGGTCGCACCAGTCGTCGTGCGTTTCCATACAGAGGACGACCCCGCGTTCCGCTGCATGATCGACTGTTTGGGAGAGCGCGGCGGCGACCGTTTCCACTGCTTTTTCCCTTTACACACCCATAGGGATTGCACCACCGAAAACGCGCAATACCGGAATCCCCAAATCGCCGGCCAAATCGATACACTCAAGGGTATCGGCGATCATCCGGGGGTTGTTCGCAGCATCGGCATATTTGAGCGATGTGGCTAGACAGGCGAGCGTCACCCCGTGACGAAGCGCGATGTCTCTGTGCCGGGCGCGTTCGCCAGCGGAAAGCCCCGTCTCTACGCCGTGCGCGTGTCCCGCGTCCATACGCGGCTCTATTCCCGCATACCCAAACCGACGCGCAACGGCGCACATCTCGTCCAGTGTCAGCCGCAGAGTGGAAAAACTTATAAAGGCATATTGCACACCGTTCTCCTCAGACACGGTCGGCGTGCCGATCGCGCATCCGGCAGGGCCAAAACGTTATAAAGTGTATACGGATCGGTGCGAATGTCAACGGGTATTGCGACGCCACATCAGATACGCGGGGAGACCGAGCGCCGAAAGACCGAGCCCGGCGAGCGATTCGACCGGGGTTTCGAACAGCATGTTGACCATGATGCCGAGCGAAACGACGATAAAGAGGGCGGGGACGTATGGATACCCCCACGCTTTGTAGGGACGGGGACGGTCGGGGTATTTTTTTCGAAGGGTAAATACCGCTGCTGCCGCTGCGATCCAAAGCATAAGGCTGGAAAAAATAACAAAGGCGATAAGACTTTCGTGGCTTCCGCTGACCGTCAGCACCGTCGCCCACGCCGCCTGCATGAGCGTTGCCGCACCGGGCGTAAGATACCGAGGATGGACGGATGCGGCGCTGCGGAAAAACAGCCCGTCGCGCGCCATGGCGTAATACACCCTCGGCCCTACCAATATCGTACCGTTGAGCGACCCCAGCACCGCGATCATGACGGCAACGGCAAAAAACCCCGTCCCCGCATGACCAAAAATCGCGTTGGACGCGATCTCTCCGACACGCACCACACCGGCCATCTCCTGGACGGGAATCGCCCGGAGATACACATAGTTGACCACTACGTACAACACTGTCACACTGCCCACACCGATCAACAGCACCCTCGGCAGGTTGCGCTCCGGGCGTTTTACTTCTCCGCCGATAAAGCTGACTTCTTCCCACCCCGCGATGGTCCAAATGACCGATACCAGCGCAATGCCAAAACCGGAAAACAACATGCCGACCCCAGCCTCTCCGGCGGAGACCGTCCAGTCGATCGTATGGGAAGGTGTATGCAACAGCCCGGCTACCACAAGGGCGAGAACGGCACCGATCTTGACGATGGTAGAAACATTCTGCACCCATTTGCCAAAATGAACACCAAGGTAGTTTATCGCGGAGATACTGAGAATCAGCAGAACGGCGATGACATGACCTGCCGAAAAGCCGTAATGTATGGGTCTGCCCAACAGGGTAAAATCGGTCTCGTAGAGCATCCGTCCGGTGGAAAGGGCAGGAAAGAAATACCCAAAATACTCGGCGAAGCCAACGGCAAGCGCGGCGAGAATACCGGTCAGATAGACGAGAAAAGACACCCATCCGAATAGAAAACCCACGAGACGCCCATAGGCTTCGCGCAGATACACATACTGCCCACCCGCTTCCGGCATCGCCGCGCCAAGCTCGGCAAAGGTCAACGCTCCGGCGATGGAGTGGAGTCCACCCAGCGTCCACGCGAGCAGCAACAGCGTGGGCGAAGGGATTTCTTTTGCCATGAGTCCGGTGGTCAGAAAAATCCCGGAGCCGATGACGATACCAACGACGATCATCGTCGTATCGAAAAGACCGAGTTGGCGTACAAGACCGGGTTCGGGGGATGGAGCCGAGGAAGACGTCACCAAGACGGAACCGGATCGGGGTGAAAGAAAAAGGCCGCACTGCGACCGAGAAAGACAGCTTTTATGTTATGAGAAACAAAATACCATGTCAAGCCGCAGAAACCTGCTCAAACTGGCCAGATGGATTGGAACTTGATCCGGAACGCCCGCTATCTTTATATTAGCAGGCGTCACGGGTATGTGTTGCCATTCAGGGATTGTAAAGAACGGAGATAGGTTGTGGACCAGAATGCTATGGGTTCCCCACAGGATTTTATCGACACGGACCGGTATCCGATCCACCGACCCGGAACATCGGCATACGACGCGCTCGTGGCTCATTGCCGCACGGCGCTTGAAACGCAGGGCGCATGTCTGCTCCACGGATTTGCCGTTCCGGAGGCCGTCGCGTGCATGGCCACCGAGACGGACCGGGTGGTAGAGAGGGCCTATCTGTGCCGCGATACCCACACCGTGTATTTGAATACTGGCGAGTCGGGATTCCCGGAAGATCATCCACGCCGGCGTCTCGAAGTGACCGAACTGTATTCGGTAGCCTGTGACCAGATCGCGTCCGAAGACGCGCTCAAGCGGGTGTACCACTGGGATCCGCTTCTTTTTTTTCTGGCAGACGTCCTGCAGCGACGTGCCTACTACCGAATGGCCGATCCACTGGCGGCACTCACGATAAACGTCATGCGCGAAAACCAGAATCACGGGTGGCATTTCGACGAAGCGCAGGTGACCACCACGCTCATGATCCAAGCGCCGGAACAAGGCGGACGGTTTCAGTACGTACACAACCTGAGAACCGAAGACGAACGGGAATACGAAGGGATTACACAGGTGCTGGATGGTACGCATCCGGGTATCCGGACGCTGGATATAAAACCGGGGACACTGTCAATTTTTGCGGGATACTATTCGCTTCACCGGGTGACACCCGTGGCGGGGGGTACCACCCGTTATCTGGCAACGTTCTGTTTCAAGGACCGACCCGGTGTCAAAAACAGTCCGGAAGTGCAAAAGCTGTTCTATGGAAGAACGGCATAACCGTCTATTTCCGTAGCGCTGTGATGAGGTCTTCGAAAGTCTTTTTTAGCCGCACATATCCTTCAGGGGCGTTGTACATAGCCGCCGCCGTATACTACCGAATGGCTCCGCTTTTGGTGTCCCGCAGGGTAAGCTCAAGGGCAAAGTCGTCCGCAACCGGCTCGGCGGGTTCGTAATCCCCTTTTATCTGTGCGGTAGCCAGCAACACGGCCTGTTCGAGTTCTCGGCGTTGCTGGGGTGTGAGCGTCTTTACGATATCGGCGTCGGTGGGAATACCGCGAAGCGTTATCTTTACTTGGCCTTGTTCGTCTACCGATACTTCGTGAAGACTGCCTGCAATCCCACCGCTCAACCGGTAGGAAATCGAAACCGACGTTCCCTCACTCGAACTGATCAGATCCACCCGACAGGCCGCCCACATCATCAACAGGGCGAGACCCAAGATAGCCACAAACCGTCGCTTCATCTGTATCCTCCTCCTGTAGCCTAAAACAAAACATACATGGACCGGAACTTATGCACCGGTCCTTTCATTGTAGGAACAGACTCTTTTAGTATACGGTTTTTTGCCACTGGTGTTTCATTTTTTTTGATGCCCATACGGACAGGAGCCTTTGTCATGCACGTGGCCATTGTGGGAAATGGCGTGACCGGCGTTACCGCCGCAACCCGTATCCGTCAAAAACAGCCGACATGGAAAATATCCCTCATATCGGGCGAATCCACGCATCACTATTCGCGCCCTGCGCTTATGTACATCTTCATGGGACACATGATGTATCGACACACCAAACCGTTCGAGGATGCTTTTTGGGAAGAACAGCGACTCGAATTGATCCGGGACTGGGTGACGGGCATCGACACACCCGGTAAACGGTTGATGCTCTATAAACGGCAGTCGCTGGCCTACGACCGCCTGCTTATCGCCACGGGTTCCAAACCCAATCGCATCGGGTGTGTCGCCGAACATTTGGCAGGCGTGCAGGGGCTTTACGGACTGCCGGACCTCCAAACGTTGTACGAGAACGTAAAACATACCCGACGTGCCGTCATCACAGGCGGCGGACTGATCGGTATAGAACTCGCCGAAATGCTCCACGGACGGGGCATCGAGGTGACGTTGCTCATCAAGGAGTCTTCCTATTGGAATCGCATTCTGCCGCCCGAAGAGTCTGCGATGGTTTCCCGTATCATAGAAGAACAGGGTATACGGTTAATCGGAAATACACGCTTGCGTGAGATACTCGACAACGGGTCGGGCCGGGTCGGAGGGGTCCTAACCGATGCCGGGGAGCGGATCGACTGCGATTTTGTAGGGACGACCATCGGCGTGTCACCCAATATCGATCTGTTGCGCAACACGTCAATCGAGACCGGCAGGGGCGTATTGGTCGACGATTCCTTCCGAACCAGCGTAACCGATGTGTTTGCGGCAGGCGATTGCGCCGAAATCGTAAACCGCAACGGCAGGCCAAACCTGATCCAGCAGGTATGGTATACCGGAAAATTGCAGGGGGAGGTCGCGGGAAGCGTCATCGCCGGCGAGGAGCGGACTTATGCGCCGGGTATCTGGTATAATTCCGCCAAATTTTTCGATCTGGAATACCAAGTATACGGACAAGTAAATCTCGGTCTGCCAGGTGAAAAAAATCTGTACTGGGAACATCCCGGTGGTAGGGCGTCGGTACGCATCGTCTATACGGACGAGGGCGTGATCGGTTTCAATTTTATGGGCGCACGTGGCCGACATCGAATATGCGAACGTTGGATTGTGGAGCAAAGACCGCTGTCCTATGTCCTCGAACATTTAGACCAGGCGGAGTTCGATCCTGAATTTGCGCAACGTGTTGCACCGGCAGTGCGCCGGATGGCAAAGGAGCAGGCGGCATGAACGTCCCCTCTTCCCCGCTTATCGATCCCCAGACCATCGGATACGTTTTTGACGAAGAACATACAAACTACGAAGAGCCGCCGGGACCATCCGGGCATCCCACACATCCCGTCGCAAAAATCTGCGCCGCCTTTGCCGCGGTCGGAGCCCTGGTGCTGACCGTCCAACTGGCCGCGCCCGATCTGGCTGGCTCTTGGGTCGGATTTTTGGCCGGTTTCGGTCTTATCGTCGCCGGAACCTCGGGATATTTCTGGTTTTGCTACAAAGATACGGTTCCCGGTATCAAACACGACAGGATCATGTTTAGCAGCACGATGCACCAAGGCATCATAGGATGGGCGCTTGGGCTTTTTCTGACCGGATTTTACATGCTCCTGTACTGGTATCCGGAGTATTTGGAACGCGCCATACGGCTTGTCGATCCCTTGGCCTTGGCGCTGGCAGGCCAACCCGCCGACCAATGGTTTTTCTACGGGTTTCTGTACACGCTGGCTATAGTCACTTTTGGCGTGCGTATGTTTATGAAATACCGTCACAGCCGGTATCATACGATTCGCACCAGTTCGGTCATGTTTTTTCAACTCGGTCTGGCTTTTCTGCTTCCGCAGTTTCTGCGGAAGATCGGCGAACCGGAGTTCTATTTCTCCTATTTCTGGCCGCTCAAATACGACTATCTGTTTCCCGGAACCGTCTCCTATCTCCTCGACACGCCGGGCACATTGGGCTCGTTTATGGTAGGCTGGGGCGCGGCGGCTACCTTTGTAATCACCCCGGTGTTGACTTACTTTTTTGGGAAAAGATGGTACTGCTCCTGGGTCTGCGGATGCGGGGGTCTTGCCGAGACGCTCGGCGATCCATGGCGACATCTGACGCCCAAATCCACCGCCTCCTGGCGTATCGAACGGGCCATCATTTATACCGTGTTGGTGGTCATCACGGCAACGACCGTCGTGTTGTGGCTCAACACCTATGAGACGAGCGCATGGCTCGACAAAATCGCCGAACCGATGCGGGAGTGGTACGGCTTTTACATCGGCGCCTTGTTCTCCGGCGTTATCGGTGTAGGTTTTTATCCCGTGCTGGGCACACGGGTATGGTGCCGGCTCGGATGCCCTATGGCCGCGATACTCGGTATACTTCAACGATTTTTCTCGCGGTTTCGGATTACGACAAACGGGGGGCAGTGTATGTCGTGCGGAAACTGTACGACATACTGCGAAATGGGGATCGATGTGCGGGCCTATGCCGAACGCGGAGAAAATATCGTGCGTGCCTCGTGCGTTGGATGCGGAGTATGCGCCGCCGTGTGTCCTCGTGGGGTGCTGAAATTGGAATCCGGCAAAACGCACAAAGACCGGTATCCGGGGTCGGATCGCCCCTTGGGGGCGCTACGGACAGCCCTCAAAGGGGTCGGAATCTGCGGCGACAAGGACGGCTATGTTTAGCGTTTAGGGGCACAAGGGTGAAACATGCGGGGCATGTCGCCCTTACTTTACCAGCGTCATCTTTTGCGGGGCCGTATAAGCCCCTGCGGTCAACCGGTATAGGTAGACTCCGCTGGCGACAGCCCGTCCGCTGGCATTGCGTCCGTTCCACACAGCCTCATAGGTTCCCGTGCTCTGCACTCGATCCACCAGCGTGGCGACCTCTTGAGCTTGCAAGTTGTAGACGGTCAGCCGGACCGGGCCGGTACGCGCAACCGTATACCGAATCGCCGTGTCCGGGTTGAACGGGTTTGGATAGTTCTGGTTTAACGCATACGCACGTGGCAAAACATCGGTTCTTCCCCCGTCCGGAATCGCAGTCGGTGTGGTGGATGCCAGCGCCCACGTGGAAAACTTCGTCGTAGTGGCCGTAGCGACGTTTGCTAGCGTATCGACGACAGTAACCAACTGTATCCATGTCGAGTCCGCCGTATTGTAACGGAAAAGCCGCAACGAGGTTTCGCCGGTCACCTTGGCGCTGTCGAGTTGAGCCTTTGTATATTTCACGCGGAGTTGCGCGGAAAAAGCAACCGTATCCGGGATGGTGGACGATAGCGTAAAGTACTGCACGGGCACGCTGGGTGGGGGCGATTTGGGTAACGCCGAAGGCAGTTTGCGTCCGTAGTTGAGATAGGTGACGCTCCGTCCTGATACCGTGCCGGAAATAAATTTTATCACCGCCTGCGAGCCGTCCGGCGCGTTAAACGCCACCGTAGCGGTGTCCGACGTCGCCGGTTGCTCGCTTGCCGTAGACGTTCCGAGAAATATCCCGCATCCGTGCGTCGCCACCGCCACGATGCCATCCGACAACCGCGCGTCCAGCGCCGATACGATGGTCTTGCCGATTACGTCCGCGCCCTCCTGAAGCCACGTCGTATTGGCTCCGTTGAGCGTCGTCGTAGAAAACAACCCGACGCTCGTGCCGATCAGATACTGCGTGATGCTGCCGACAGGCAAAATCGCCCCCCATCGCAGCGAAGGTCCGGGATGGTTTGTCGTACCAGTCAGGTTGCCCTCGACGGCGGTATAGCTCTGACCCCCATTCGTGGAATGATACAACCCCACGATGTTGTAGTTGGACATGACCACCATGATCTCCGCCGCGTTGTTCGGGTTGACGGCGATGTGGTGGACATACGCCCCGGCCGGCGCGCCCGGAATCGAGATTCCCGTCTCTCCGTCCGTAGCGGTTCGGGCACTGTCGAGACGGTATATCTTGGGCGCGGCCACACCCCGACGGGTCGCTTGCGGCAAAATACAACCGTCCTGCCGGGTTGGTCGTCGATACGCTCAAAGCCGACACGGTCGTGCCGGAGGGCCCGGACACGTTGTTTAACTTGGTTCATCCCGTAGACGTGGTCGCTGTGCCGAGATTGCCGTTTCTCCATATCACATGATCCAGAGGGTAAAACAGAATTTTCTCATCTCCCGGATCCACGGCAAAAGGATGGATAAACAACGGAGAACCACCGTGACCGTCGGGTGGAGCGATAGCCACAAAAGAATCGTCCAGCTCGATTCGGAATGCCTGTCCTTCTTGAGCGGAGGTGATGGCGCGGTCTTTGGCGAGATAGACAAACGCGCCGTCGCCGGAAGAGATGTCCACGGAACCGGCTCCCGGATCGGTATAGTCGAAAACGGGTGTACCGTTGTCCTGCGTGCCGCCGGCGAAGTCGGTCAGTTCGGCCTTGCCCGACTGATGTGCCAAGGCGACCGTGTAAAACTGAGTTACGTTGTATCCGCTGTTCATATCCTCCCAGACCACCGGTTCAGCGGAGATGTTGTGTGACCGGCTGATGCCACCGTCATGCCCGGACCAGAGCATGTTGGAATTGAAAGGGTCGAAAAAAAGCGCATGCTGGTCCGCATGGTGGTTTTCGTATCCGCTGACATCGTTGACGGTCGCATATCCGCCCACCCATCCTTTGTCCTTGATCGTGGGTTTTGTGGCAAACCCATCGGTAGAGCGAAACAGATTGATACCGCCGATAAGGACAAAATTGGGATCGTTGGGTTTGAGGGCAATCGCCATGTTGTAGTCAAGTTGTGTGTCCATGTAGCCTACCGGGTTGCCAAAGTCCGGGATGTTGGCGGACAGATCGGTCGAAGCGCCCGAAGAGAGGACGATTTTGTGTAGTTTTACATCGGTGCGATCGCCGTCGCCCTTAGAAGTGAGCACATAGGCCAGATCGCGGTTGGACGGCGCGATGGTTATCACGCTCCGGCTGTGGCTGGACGGGAAGGTAGCCGGTGTGACCCGGGTCCACGTATCGCCATGGTTGACCGATTTGTAGACACCCGGTGTGTCCACCGGCGCGACGCCGAAATTTTCCGAAGACAGCACCGCGACCAGCACCCCACTGCTGTCGGCCACGGCTATGTCGCTCCACTGATGCCCCCCGTCGGTTCCGATCACCCGCGAAAACGTGCCGCTGCCATTGGTAGACCGATAGATGCCAAACCCGTCGCTGGCGATATAGACATTGCCGTTAATCGGACTGACCGCCACCTTGGAGACAAAGTCAAACGGTCCGCTATACTCGTTGGGCGTATTGTCGGCGGACGATGACAAAAACTGCCATGTCTCGCCGTTGTCGGTCGATTTGTAGATACCATTGCCAAAAAACGTGGCGGTTCCGCCGAGGTCGCTTCCACTGCCGCGCTGTTCGCCGGATACGTAGTACCAGACGGCGCTTTGCCCGTTTCGCGGGTCTTGGGCAATCCATGTGACGCTAAGTGGCGTATTCATGGAGGTTTTGAGTTTCCATGTCCGCCCTCGGTCCGTAGACTTCCAAATGCCACCCGACACACCTCCCGCGATGACCACGTTGGAATCCGTCCGACTTACCGCCAGCGCGGTGTACGCCCTCCCACATCCGTCGGTCCGGCCTCCTGCCATACAAACGGCGTACCATCCGTGATGCCGGTCGTCTTGCTCAAGACACCGAGACGTTTGGGCAACGCGCGTGCAAACGCCAATTCTTTATCGCGTATCCCGTGCGGAATCGTTCCGGTCACCGGATCGCGCAACATCCTGAGAAAATAGTCCATCCGTGCTTTTTTCGCGGCGATGCGGCCTTTGGACGAACTGGTCGAGTAGATTTTGCCGGGGTTCCGAACGATTTGCTCCGGTGCGGTCGTGCGTCCGGTTATCCAATAGGCGACCGTCGCAAAGAAGCAAAAAAGGAGAAATAGCCGCAAAGGGGTAAAACCCATGAGACCCTCCCGAGTATGGTTTAGTGGATGACGACCACCTGCCACGAAGGAGGCGGGGGCTGAACCGTTGTCATGAGTTTCTGATACCTGAGTGTTGTTTCTGCGGAAAGACCCGCGCGTCCGAGCGTTTCGGCCCGATCAACCGATTTCTCGATACGCGCCCGGATTTCGTTGCCAGCGGCAAGCGGGGGTGTCGATGCGCCGCGGCCCGTCACGGTGTCGATACGGAGGATGACGAGAAAACCGTCTGTCGTCTCTTCCGTCGTCAGTAACGTCACGCGAGCGCGAAACGTGCCGGGCGCCGAGGCGAGAGTTGACGCAGGTGGGGCGGATGGTGTTTGAATCGTCGACGCAGGGCGGGGCATGGTATCTTCTGCGGAGGCTACCGGAGCTGGCGTCGTATCCGGCGCGGCAACGGTCGATTCCGCCGGTGCGGTCTGAAGGGCGGCCGGTAACGCCGACGTTTCCGGGGGCGTTTCGGGCGATGACGAACAGGCTGTGCCGGATACCAGCGCAAGCCCGGTAAATAGACCCAATAAAGATCGCATATCGGATTCCGGTAGAGAATTGGTAAGTTAACAGAACAGCGAGTGCATACCTTGCAGCAAGCTGCAAGACCAACTACACCCCGCTGGTAGAAGCGTGAAGATGCTTCGATTGCTCCGCAATGGCTGTGGGGAACTTCACAAACGCTACGACAGGATATATGGGAATGAAACGGGATTTGAAAAAACCGTCAAGCGCAATCGGCAGCGTGCCGCAAACCGGATCGAAAAACAGTTGCCGTGACCGGAAGTCCTTGGCGTTGAATAGTCGCTTGACAATCGAGTTGAGACCGGCTAACTTGGTTTCTTCATAGTATCCCCATCGTCTCTTTACATTTCACGATTTTAGCATCGCAACTCGTTTCAAAAAAAGGGATTACGTACATGTTTCACCCTGTTCTCCGCTTCTCATGAAACAGAACGTTCAGCCCGTCACAAGATGCGGAGACGGTGACATCGCGCCATACGTCTTTCTATGCGGCGACCCGGCCCGCGTCCCTAAGATCGCTGTCGGGTGGAACGACGTCCGCGAGGTCTGCCGGGTACGCGAGTATCTGATCCTGACCGGCGTATACGAGGGAGTAAGGATGACGGCCGCCTCGACCGGCATAGGCGGCCCCTCTACCGCCGTAATCGTCGAGGAAACGGCCAAACTCGGCGCGCATACCTATATCCGGGTCGGCAATAGCGGGGGGCTGGCCGACGACCTGCGTATCGGCGACTATGTGATTACGACCGGCGCGGTACGCGACGAAGGGACAAGCCGAAGCTATGTAATCCCCGAATATCCTGCCGTTGCGCATTATGAAGTCGTATCCGCGCTCATAGAGGCCGCTCGGTCCGTCGGCCCCCGCATCCATGTCGGAACCACGTGGTCCATGGACGGTTTTTACGCCCGGAACAAAGTGCTCGGAGAAAACGGCGTGTTGCTTTCCATGTCCTATCGCGGCTATACCCAGACCGCTATGAACAACATGGTGCATGATATGAAGATGGCGGGTGTCAAAAACTGCGAGATGGAATCGAGCACGGTGCTGACGCTTGCCGGGCTGTTTGGTCTGCGCGCCGGATGTATCTGCACCGTGTCGGACCTTACCCCCTGGCCCGGACCTTGCCCCGAAGCGCTCGATCTGGATCGAAATATGGTCGGCTGTATCGTCGTCGCTTGGAACGCCATGCTCAAACTGGCAAATGGGTGACGGGTTTATTTTGAGGGAACTTTGTCCGGGGATTTTTGGTTTACGGTAAAACGCCCTCTATCCTTTTTCTTTCTCAAGGAAAAAATAAATGGACCTCTTCCTTCTCATTCCGCTTGTGTTGACCGCCGACTTAGACTATGCCAACGGTGCAAACGACGTGTCCAGAGGCATTGCCACCCTCGTCGGAAGCAGAGTGACGGATTACCGGCGTGCATTGATATGGGGTACGGTATGGACGTTTGCAGGCAGTGCGCTTGCAATAGTGGTTTCGATTGCGCTGGTAAAAACGTTTACACGGGGTGTGTTGACCGAAACCTCGAACATCGGTGACACCGGACGGGTGCTGGCGATCTCGGTCATGATCGCAGCGTCGTTATGGGTATTTCTTGCCACCCGAACTGGTTTGCCGGTATCGACCACCCATGCAATCGTCGGTTCGCTGTGCGGCGCAGGGAGTTTTGCCCTCGGCACGGATGGCATCCTGTGGGGTTCGGTCTTTGGTAAAATCGTACTTCCGATGGTGATCAGCCCGCTGGTGTCCATGATGCTGGCCTATGTCTCTACCCCTTTGGTATTGCTGGGGTTGTCCGGTTGGGGCGGGCATTGTTTCTGCGTTTTTCCAGCCCGATCCGCGTTACTGACGGTTGAACCAAGCGGTACAGTACAGATGACGACCATGCAACCCGGTCTTGTTGCCGCCGTAGATGTGCCTGCTTGCGACACGCCTGCCGAACCGCGCATCCTTTCGTTGCGGATGGGACCGAATACGTTTCACTGGCTAACCGCCGGGTGGACGAGTTTTGCACGCGGTCTTAACGACGCGCCCAAGGTGACGGCACTCATGGTGGGCTATATGTTGCTGTCCGGCGAAACCGGGATAGGGTTGGAATGGGTGTTTGCAACGGTGGCGCTATCCATGACCGCCGGCGCGTATTTGAATGGCCGCCGCGTGACGGCTTCGCTAGCGGAAAAAGTCACCCGCATGGATCATCTTCAGGGATTTTCGGCCAATTTGATCACCTCGATACTCGTTACGGTTGCCGCGCATTTCGGTTTGCCTGTATCTACCACGCATGTAAGCACCAGCGCGATCGTAGGGATGGGACTTCATAACGGTGTTCGTAGCATAAACTGGAAAATGGTGTCCGAGATGCTGACCGCATGGGTGGTGACGGCTCCTCTGTCCGCACTTATTGCGGTCTGTGTGGCTTTTCTTTTATCCACACTCCTGTAAAGACGCAAACCGGAAAACGGTCCCTCCATGGTTGTTAAGATAGCCACTCGGAGGGCTAAACGATACGGCTCTGTTTGGGAAAAGCCGGCAAGGAGTTTTGTATGACGACGGTAGAGTTTAACGAAAAGCTTGTTTTGCACACGCCTGCACTGGCCGGTCACGACTACGATAGCGTAACGCTGATGATGGACCCGGACGCCCCCAACTGGATCGGAACGGACCGTCGAGGCGCGCGTCTGCTCCGTATGCTGGATGGACACCGGACTTTTGGCGAGGTCGTGAGTCTGTATGCACAGGAAAACGCCATGGATGTGGCCAAAGCATGGCTGCACTGTCACGACTTTGTCAAGGAAGCGATGCGTTATAACATGGTTTCCCTCAAACCGTTTGTCTCGCCGCCGTATGCGGGGCGCGCCGCCGTCGCCAAAGCCGACCGTCTTTCCGAACTGTGGATACACACCAACAACTCGTGCAACCTTACCTGCGCGCACTGTCTGGTGTCCTCGTCGCCACACGGTGAAGCCGGTCTCCCTACGGAAACGCTCAAGCGGATCATCGACGAGGCGGTGGACGCGGGAGTGGAGCGGTTCTATTTTACCGGCGGCGAGCCGTTTGTCCGCAAAGACCTCTTTGATCTTATCGGATACGTCACCGATCGGGCCGACTTAGTCATCCTGACCAACGCGATGCTGCTTCACGGTACGCGGCTCAACCGTCTGGCGGCGATGGACGCTTCGCGTCTGCGTTTTCAAGTGAGTGTGGACGGATCGACCCCCAAAATCAACGACCCCATACGCGGCGAAGGCAGTTTTGCAGGCACGATACGCGGACTTAAAAACCTCAAATCCATCGGTTTCGATCCAACGATCACCACGGTCGTCACGCCCGACAACGTAGATGATGTACCCAACGTCACACGGCTTGCGGGCGAGTTGGGGCTGTCCACGCACCATCTCATGTGGATGCACGCACGTGGTCGCGCCACCGAGCCGGGCGGAACCGGTATCGTGCTGTCGGTGGAACGGCTGATCGAGACCGCCAAAAAGGCGCGTGCCGCCGGCGAAGAGGTCGGCGTCACCATAGACAACTATCAAGCGATGGAGAACCGAGTCAACGGCGAACCGAGCGTCAAACTCGATCTGAGTCTGGCCGGATGGGGTTCGCTGTGCGTCTATGCCGACGGTCACGTATACCCGTCCGCCTCGTTTGCGGGTCATGGACCGCTCGACATGGGCAGCGTCCTTGAGCGTCCGCTCAAGGACATCTGGCTCGACTCCCCGATCGCCCGTCATTTTCGCGAGGCAACGGTCCAGCAAAAGGATGTCTGTCACGCTTGTCATCTCAAGTTTGTCTGTGGCGGCGGCGACATCGAACACAGTTATTTTCACTCGCGCCGTATCGAGGGCGAAGGCCGTCTGCTCGCATGGGATCCCTATTGTGAACTGTACCGACATTTTATCTACGAAGGCATGGGAAAACTGACCGAGGACAAGGCGCGCGCAAAAGTCAATTCGGGCTACAACTCGCCGCCGCTGCACCATGCGATGGGCGAAGGGGCGGTCGTTTGCGGCGCAAACGGTCATGCCCCGCGTCCCGGCGCGTTGCGGGTGGAAATGCTTCACTCCAACTGCGTGCTGACTTACGACCTCGACATATCCCGCGCCGTGGTTCGCGAGTTTTACGGTCAGGCCGCCGAACAACCCCAGACCGAACTGTGCTGTCCTACTTCCTACGACCGCAGTCTGACCGAACATATTCCGCAAGAAGTACTCGACCGGTTTTACGGATGCGGGTCGCCCATGGAACTCGGCGAAGTACAGCCGGGCGAAACGGTCATCGACCTCGGCTCCGGCGGTGGGATCGACTGTTTTATCGCGGCCCGATTGGTCGGGGCGACCGGCAAGGTTGTCGGAGTGGACATGACCGATCAGATGCTTCAGGTGGCGCATGAAAACCGAGTCAAGGTAGCTACCTCGCTCGGATACGACGTGGTGGAGTTTCGCAAAGGGTTTTTGGAAGAACTGCCGGTCGAGGACCGCAGTGTGGACCTGATCACGTCAAACTGCGTGATCAACCTGTCGCCCGACAAAAAACGGGTGTTCCGCGAGATGTGGCGCGTCCTCAACGACCACGGGCGGGTCGTGGTTTCCGACATCGTCACCGAAGTGTCGGTCCCGGCGCATCTGCAAGCCAACGCGCGGCTGTGGGGCGAATGTCTGAGCGGCGCGCTGACCGAAGACGAATTTCTCAGCTTTCTCGAACAGGCGGGATTTTACGGGCTGGCCATACTTAAAAAGACGTACTGGAAAGAAGTGGAAGGCTATCGGTTTTATTCGGTTACGGTACGCGGGTTCAAATACGAGAAAAAGGCAGGATGCGTGTATATCGGTCAGGCAGCTATCTACCGGGGACCGTTCAAATCCATCATGGACGAGGAAGGTCATCTATTCCCGCGCAACGAGGCCATCGCAGTATGCACCGACACCGCCGCCAAACTCCAGCAGGGACCGTACACGGGGCTGTTTACCGTGACCGACCCGACCCGCGAAATCCCGGAAGATTTTCTCTCCGCCTGTTGTGGCCCGGGCGGCGCGTGTTGCTGACTACCAGTTGGTATACGATCCGTCGCGGCGGTGCAGATGCGGCGCTTCCCAGAACCGGAACGCCTCCTGCGCCAGCGTCTCGTCGAATTCTACGCCCAGACCGGGTTCTTCCGGCAATGGATAGCCACACCCGGCCAGTTTGATTTGCTTGGGAAACAGATCGTCACCAAACGAAAATTCACGTTCGCGCGACTCCAGCCAAGCAAAATTGGGTACGGCGGCGCTGAAATGTACATGTGCGGCCGTGCTGATAGGGCCAAGCGGATTGTGTGGCATCATGTCGATATAATGCGCCTCGCACCACCCCGCCACCTTTATCGCCTCGGTAAAACCGCCCACATTGCAGATGTCGATCCGCGCAAACTGGGTCAACCCCCGCTCGATATACGGCAAAAACTGCCATTTGCTGGAAAACTCCTCTCCAATGGCAAACGGGACGGGGGTCATCGTCCGTAGGGAGGCGTAGGCGTCGGGGCATTCGTCACGGATCGGCTCTTCGAGAAAATCGAGCGCCCCGGGCAAAAGACGCTGACAAAACGAGGCGGCCTCGGCTACGCTCAACCGATGGTGATAGTCTATACCGAGCACCGGTCCCGGCCCTACCGCCTCGCGGACCCGGTTGAGCCATTCGGCTGTCAGCCCGATGGATTCGCGTGGTTCGAACAGATTCGGGTCGCCGCCCGTATCGGGGTGTCCGGGAACAAAACGGATCGACTGCCAGCCGTCGGCAACCATTTTTTGCGCGTGTTCGACGACCGCAGGACCGTCAAGCCCGATCGAGGTGACAAACCCCGGCACGATATCGCGATGCGCGCCACCCAACAGCCGATACACAGGAATGCCGAGACTGCGGGCCACAAGATCGTGCAACGCAATGTCGATCGCCGATATCGCCCCGGTAAGAATACGACCGCCTTCGAAATACTGACTTCGGTACATCTCCTGCCACAACGCGCCGATACGTCGGGGGTCTTTGCCGATCAAAAATTCGCGGTAGTGCCGGATCGCGCCTTCTACCGCCAGTTCGCGCCCCGATATGCCAGACTCGCCCCAACCGTAACAACCGTCGTCCGACTCTATCTTGACGATCAACTGGTTGCGATGACCGACCCACACCGGAAACGTTCGGATGGAAGCGATTTTCATGACGGAAGCCTTTCGTGTAAGCAAGGATAGACCGGATTCCATGTTGCATGTCAGGGGATGCGTCTATATTATACAGACACATTCGGAAAACCGCTACAGGGATTCGTAAAAAGGACACGCGCATGGCCTTGCTGAACCGGCAACAATGCACGCTTTACGAAGAACAGGGCTATCTGATCGTCCGGGACGTACTTACGGACGACGATCTATCGCTGGTTCGATCCGCCGTCGAACGGCACGTGGACGAGCAAGCCCACACGTTTTACGCAGAAGGAAAAATTGCGGAACGGTACGAAAAGCTACCGTTTACCCATCGCCTGACCCAACTCTACCAACATCGAAGCCGGAAAAGCATCGGGTGGAATCGGGAAGTCTTTAGCCGAGAAATCTACGACTTTGGCATGCTTCCGCAGATTCTCGACATAGCCGAGTCGCTTGTCGGTCCGGAACTCCAGTTTAACGGCGACTACTGGATACGAACCAAGTTGCCCGGCGACAGCGTCACCACGTTCCCGTGGCATCAGGACAGCGGCTATTACGGCGATCCGACGCCATTTCACATCCTGTCGCTTTGGATCCCGCTGGTGGACGTGGATGAAGAAAACGGCTGTATGCAGGTCATTCCAGGCAGCCATCGGTGGGGGCTTTTGCCGGTAGGACGAGACGACGAAGGGCATCATGTTCCGCTGGAGGAACTGGAAAAACGCGGAGAGGTCGTCACGCTGCCCATGAAAGCTGGAGAGATTTTTGCCTTTCACAACCTGACGATTCACCGATCCCTGATGAATCGGACGGACGGCATCCGCTGGAGCATCGATCTTCGATATTCGGAAACCGGCATGCCGCTGGTATGGCTCTGGAAATGCGGACTCAACGGATTTGTCGCGCGTAGCCGCAAAAATCCGGATCAGGTGGATGCGTGGGAAGGCTGGCAGGAGAAACGCCGGCTGGCCGATATCGAAGCCGGAAGGTGAAGAGGGTAGACATGATCACTACGCCCGAACAGCGGAAAAGATTTGAAGAGGACGGGTTTCTTATTATCCGAGGATTGTTTTCGTCGGCGGAAATCGGGGCGCTCAAAGCCGATATGCCTGCGCTTCAGACGGAGCGGTTGGTGGGCGAGGCGGGCGGACGTAACAAAGGGGGTATGGTCGTGGAGGACGGTACTACCCCCCGGCTTCAGTTTGACATACACCGGACCGGAACCAAGTTCGACCTGCTGGCGCGGCATCCCCGAACCGCCGGTATCGTGCAGGAGGTCATGGGCGCGTCAATGTACCTCTATCACACCAAACTGGCCTTTAAGGCCGCCTTTACGGGGTCGGTTCAGTTCTGGCATCAGGATTACGGATACTGGGTCGGCGTAAAACATCCCCAGCCAGCGATGGCCTCGTGTCTGGTCATGCTCGATGCGGCCAGTGAAGACAACGGGTGTATGCAGGTGCTGGTCGGGTCGCACAAGGGCGGCGTAAAACCGCACGAACCGTGTCCGCGCGAATCCACCGGGGACGGACAGATACGTCTTCCCAATACGGCGATGGAGACGTACTGCCGGATGTATCCCCGTCTCAAACTGATCGGTGTGCCGGGGGATTTTGTCGTTTGGCATTCCAACACGATGCACGCATCGGCGCACAATGTTTCCGAGCGATCCAGACACGCCGCCATCATTGCGTACAACGCGGTGGGCAATTACGACAAAAATCAGCAGATCCCCGCCAAC
>VGJU01000002.1 GCA_016867335.1 Candidatus Zixiibacteriota bacterium
TGGGCGCTCTCTTGTCCATCTGGGATGATGGGTCGGGTGCGTATGTCGTTCGGGGTGGGGCATCAACCCGAAAATGCGCCCTGTCGCGTCGCACAGCCCGGCTATGTCGTCCACCGAGCCGTTGGGACTCCATGGGTATGGTGTGGAACCGCCGTCTTTTTCCGGCGATACGTACTGCAACGCGATATGGCCGCCCGTATGCAGACGACGGCGCACCTCTTCCGACGCAGGGATGATTTTTCCTTCCCCGTGGGCCACCGGCACGTAGAGCGTGTCCGGCATGTCTCTGGTAAATACACACGGGCTTTGCGGATTGCGGCGGATATGAACCCAGCGGCATTCGAACTTGCCGGAATCGTTGTAAAAGAGTGTCGTTTCCTGTCGGCGTTGTGCATGATCGGTACGGGGTAGCAGTCCCATCTTGATCAACACCTGAAATCCGTTGCAGATGCCCAGAATCAGCCTGCCGTCTTCGATAAATCGATTGACGCTTTCTCCCAAGCGGTACTCAAGCTCATTTGCGAGCACCTTGCCGCCCGAAATGTCGTCTCCGTAGGAAAAACCGCCAGGCAGTACGAGAATGTCGTAATCGGACAGTTTTGCTCTTCCGGCAATCAATGCGTTGATATGAAGATGGTCCACCCGGTCAGCGCCGACAAACGCAAAAGCGTGAACCGCTTCGTGGTCGCAGTTGATCCCGGCGGCGCGAAGCACAAGAACCGAAACGGTGGGCATATAGGTTTCCTGTGAAAAGGGCAGGACACCGGCGTTACCACTTCAAGGGCCGCTGCCAGGCATCCTTGAGTATTTCGCACGCTACATCGATCACTCGGTTCCCAGCGAGACCGGTCGCTTCGAGTCTACCGGTGGAGACGATCTCGCCTACGCAGGCACAGACGCTGCCGGAGAGCGTTTTCTCGAATTCTTGTTCACATCCTCGGATCACCTCTACAACAAACCGGCTGTTCGATTCGGAGAAAAGGATTTGTTCGTCGCGTGTCACGTCCGCACCGGTTGGCACATTTCTCAGGTCGAGCAACATGCCCAGACCGCCTGCAAACGCCATCTCGGCGACGGCGACGGCCAGCCCGCCTTCGGAGCAGTCGTGACACGCCGCTACGAGTTCTTTCGAGATGGCCGTCTGAAGCGCCTCCATCGTCCGTTTTGCCGCTACAGGATCGACGGTGGGAACGGTATTTCCGGTATATCCCAAATTTCGGTAGTACTGAGAGCCGCCGAGTTCGTTTTTGGTCAGCCCCACTGCATAGACTAGGTTTCCGGCAGTTTTGGCATCCATCGAAACCGCGTTGCGTACATCGTCCATGACACATATCGCCGAGATCAGCAGGGTCGGCGGGATGGCGATGGTCCGCGTACCGTCGGAGAATTCGTTATAAAAGCTGTCTTTGCCCGAAATAAAGGGAGTCTCGAACGCTATGGCCATGTCGTAACAGGCGCGTGCGGCGCGCACCAGCGCGCCGAGCCGGTCGGGCTTGTCCGGGTTGCCCCAGCAGAAATTGTCCAGCAACGCGGTTTGGTCTATGCGCCCGCCGACACAGGTGATCTGGCGCAGCGCCTCGTCGATGGCCGCCGCCGCCATCCAGTACGGGTCGATATCGCCGTACGCGGGATTGATGCCGTTGGCGACGGCAAGTCCTCGGTCGGATGTAAGCACGGGGCGAACGATGGAAGCGTCGCCGGGACCATCGTTTTGGATGCCCTGTAGAGGTTTCAGGGCGCTGCCGCCCTGAACCTCGTAATCATATTGTCGGATTACCCATTCCTTGCTCGCTATGTTCCACGAGGAAAAGAGATCGACAAGTACAGCGCCCGGATCAACGGTAGGGTGTTCCGGGGGCTCCGGATGCCGTGTCGGGTTCCATGCCGCGCGACGTACGATACGGGGGACGCCCCGGTGGAGAAACTCCATGTCGAGGTCGGCCACGACAACGCCATCGGTCACGCGTGTTTCGCCGCGCCATGTCACGCGGAGTCTTTGGTCTTTGGTAAATTCTCCGATGACGGTGGCTTGTACGTCTTCTCGTCTGCAAAGTTCGACAAGCGCGTCGAGATTTTCGGGGGGAACCGCAAGGACCATGCGTTCCTGCGACTCCGACAGAAAGATTTCCCAAGGTTTGAGGCCGCCGTATTTGAGCGGCGCGCGTTCGAGATACACTACCGCGCCCGTATCGCGTCCCATTTCGCCGATGGCCGAAGAAAAACCGCCCGCGCCGCAATCGGTGATGTTGCGAAACAGGTTTTGGTCGCGTGCTTGAAGCAGCACGTCCAGCATTTTCTTTTCCTCGATAGGGTTTCCGATCTGAACGGCCTGTGTGGCGGTGCTTTCCGACGTCTCGTTAAGTTCTATCGACGAAAAGGTAGCACCGTGGATACCGTCGCGTCCGGTTTTTCCGCCGACGGCCACGATAAGATCACCGGGGCGGACCGATTTTTCGCACCGGTCCACCGGGACGATGCCGGCCGTACCGCAGTACACGAGCGGGTTGCCCAGATAGCGTTCGTCAAAACAGATCGCACCGTTTACCGTCGGGATGCCCATGCGATTGCCGTAATCGCGCACCCCTGCGACGACCCCCTTGAAAATCCTCTTGGGATGCAGGACGCCCTCCGGAAGCCGATCGTGGGGAAAATCGGGCGGGGCAAAACAAAAAACATCCGTATTGAAAACGGGTTTGGCGCCAAGTCCTGTGCCGAGCGGATCTCGGATAACGCCGCCGATACCGGTGTTGGCCCCCCCGTAGGGGTCCAGTGCGGACGGATGGTTGTGCGTTTCCACTTTGAACACGGCGTGGTATTGCTTGTCAAACCGGATAATGCCCGCGTTGTCGATAAAAACGGAAACGCATCGGTCGTCGTCGCCCTTTTGTTTTCTCACCTCTTCCGTGGCTTTTCGGATGGTATGCACGAACAGATTGTCGATACGTTCGGTTTTTCCGTTTTCCACGTACTCGATGATTCCGTTGAACACCTTGTGTTTGCAGTGTTCGGACCATGTTTGGGCGAGGGTTTCGATTTCCACGTCGGTGGGATTTCTGCCCAACCCGGCGAAATGGTCTCGAATCCGTTTCATCTCTTCGAGGTTGAGGGCCAGCAAACCGGCCCGGCTGATGCGGAGCAGATCTTCGTCCGAGGCGGCGAGCAGTTCGACGGAGGCGGTCGGGTTGTCGGGGAGGATATTCATGCGGTTCCCGGATAGTAGCGATACTGTTCGATGACGTCGTTGGCGAGCAGGCGGCGGCATATAGCGTTTACTGTTTCCGGCGCGATGTCTCCGGAAAGCACGTAGCCGCGACCGGTAGCGGCATGGGCGATGCCGAGCAGGCCGAGATCGCGGATGCCTTTGAGGGTGGTTTCGCTAGTAGCGTCGGTGACACCGGGGCGTAGCCACACTTCGATACCCCACTGGCCGCTTTTTGCGCGAAGACGACCGTCGGGACCGACGCGGTAGTCTTGCGTCACCGGATCGGCAAGAAGACGGGTGGCGGCGTTTTGCGCGTCGGCTTCTGACAGCGCGCCGCAAAGTAGATACAGCCGAACAAACCGAACGCCACCGACTCCCGAAATCCCGAGGTCGGCGATGTCACCACAAATCCCGTCCCCGACCGCATCGACAACCCCGGGACGGTTGGAAATTTCGATATACCAAGTATGTTCTTCGGTGTGCATGCCGGTATCTTTTTGAAGAAAGGTTTATCCCTTCCATTGCCCCTGAAAATGCCGTATCCGGGCGCAGGTAATGTAGTTGGGAAGGGTGGCTTTGTCAATCTCAAAGCGAGAAAAGACTTGACCTGACGCTCTATTTTGCGTATTCTATGTCGTTGGGTGTCCGACAGGAAACGGGACGGAATCTCCTCCGTCGAGTCCTTGCCCGGCCCCCGAAAACCCTTGTTTCACAGGATATTTCCCTACCTTGAAGTATCGAGTGGAATGGACTTGTTTTGGCAATCCTTACTGAACACCCGGCGATGGCTTGCTCCTTGTTGCTTACTCAAGTCGAAGCACCGACCGGGGCACTTTACCACAGCATGACGATGGGTTGCAGCCGCCGGATTGCGGAAGGTCTGCCGGGTTTCCGTTTTCCGTACGGCGCCGGATTGCGGAAGGGAGGTGACCGTCATTAGCATGTCATATCAGGAGTCTTACAGCAGCGGGACACGATACGAGCAGTCCCTGTACCGGTATTTGGCCGAGATGTCCCGATACCCGTTGATTTCGGCGGACGAGGAAGTCGAACTGGCGCGCAGAATCAAACAGGGCGATCAGAGGGCGCTGGACAAACTGGTAAAGGCCAATCTTCGCTTTGTGGTCAGTGTGGCGCGACAGTACCAAAATTACGGCCTGCCTCTTCTCGACATGATCAACGAAGGCAACATGGGGCTGATGCGGGCAGCCAGAAAATTCGACGAGACGCGCGGATACAAGTTTATCTCCTATGCGGTATGGTGGATTCGTCAGGCCATCATCCAGGCCATCGCCAACCAATCTCGGACCGTGCGCGTGCCTGTCAACCGTTCCGAAGAACTCCGCCGTATCAAGCAAACCTCGAAACATCTCCAGCACGAGTTGGGTCGCAAACCCGACGTAAACGAAATCGCGGAAGAAATGGACGCCTCGGTAGACGAGATCAACGAAGCGCTTTCTTCCTTCAGCCACTGCATCTCGCTTGACGTGCCTTTCAACCACGACGACGACCGAAGCCTGCTCGACCTGTTGCCGGACGAGATGCAGACCCCGCCCGACGAGAGTACGATGCTTCAGTTTTTGAAATCGGACGTGGGGCAGGTGCTGGATACGTTGCCGGAACGGGAGGCGGAAGTGATTCGCCTTTATTTTGGCGTCGGAGCCGAGCGGGCGCATACGCTCGAAGAAATCGGCATCCGATTCGGTCTTACACGCGAGCGCATTCGGCAGATCAAAGAACGTGCCCTGCAACGCTTGCGTCATGCTTCACGCAGCGGCAAGCTCAGCCCGTATCTGCGTGATGACGACTGATCTTGAGGGAGGTTCCCATGTCTCGTGAGGGCATAGGTCACGATGGATTCTTGTTTTTGTCGGGCGCTATTGTAGGCGCCATCGTAGGACTTTCGGTCGGCATTCTGATCGCGCCTAACAGCGGAGCGGTCACCCGCCGGAAGATCCTCCGAAGCGCAGGCGAAGCCAAAGACCACGTCACCGAGGTGATCGACGACCTCGAAGAAAGCGGTCGCTCTTTTATCAACAATGTAAAAGGCACCATCAAGTAACGCGCCTCGATTTTCAAGGCCGTTTTCCCCTCCTGCGCCAAAGCCTTGCCACCCCGATGGGACAGTCTACCGCCCATCGGGGTTTTTATTGGGGAAAAACGGTTGTCATCCCGACGGATTGTAAGTAACTTGTCGAGTAAGAAGGAAAAGTCGTTCCTTCCTCCGTTGTCCTTCAAACTTTATCGATCGAGGTATACGCCGTCATGTTCAGTAAACTGCTGGGAAAAATCTTCGGAACCAAACAAGACAGAGACATCAAGCGTTTTACCCCGCTTGTCGAAGAGATCAACGCCTGGGCCGACGAATTTCGAACGCTGACAGACGAGCAGTTTCCCGAAAAAACGGCAGAATTTCGTCGCCGCTTCGAAGAGGGAGAAACGCTCGATGACATGCTTCCGGAGGCGTTTGGGCTGGTCAAGGAGGTGTGTCAGCGCAAGGTCGGCCAGAAATGGCTCGTCCGCGGTCATGAAATCAAGTGGAATATGGTTCCCTACGATGTCCAGCTTATGGGCGCTATCGGCCTGCACGAAGGCAATATCGCGGAAATGGCGACCGGGGAGGGCAAAACGCTGGTCGCCATCTTCCCGTTGTATCTCAACGGGCTTACGGGCAAAGGCACGCATTTGGTGACGGTAAACGAATATCTTGCCAACCGTGACATGGAGTGGATGCGTCCGATCTACGAATTTCTCGGTCTTACCGTCGATTGTCTACAGGTCCAGGAGTCGGACAACGAACGCAAGAAAATGGCCTATCTCGCCGACATCACCTATGGAACGACAAGCGAGTTTGGGTTCGACTATCTGCGCGACAACATGAAATGGCGCGTGGAAGACCGGGTGCAGCGTGGTTATGTATATGCCATCGTCGACGAGGTGGACTCGATTCTGATCGACGAGGCCAGGACGCCGCTGATCATCGCGGGTGAGGTGCGCGACTCGAATACCGAAAAATATACCGATGTCCTGCCCGACGTCCAAAAGCTGGTGCGCGCCCAGACCCGACTGGTGGGGAAACTGGTGTCCGAAGCGGAAGCGTTGCTCGGAAATCCGGATACCGAGTACGACGCCGGCATCAAACTGCTTCAGGCACAGCGTGGCGCGCCCAAGAACAAGCAACTTATCAAACGCCAACAGGAACAAGGTGTCAAAAGATTGATCGAACAGGTAGAAAGCGACTATTTGCGCGACAAACGCATGGCGGAGTTGGACGACCAGTTGTACTACACGGTGAACGAAAAAAATCGACATACCGAAATCAACGAAATCGGACGCGAACTGCTCTCGCCCGGCGAACAGGAGATGTTCGTCATCCCCGATCTGGGAGAAGGTCTCCACGACATCGAAGCCGACGATACGTTGAGTCTTCAAGAGAAAAACGCCCGACGGGGGGAACTGGAGCGGGTATATGCCGAGCGAAGCGAACGCATCCACAACATGCATCAGTTGCTTCAGGCGTATGCCATCTTCGAAAAAGACGTAGACTACGTGGTGCAGGACGGCAAGGTGATCATCGTCGATACCTTTACCGGACGGCTCATGTATGGCAGACGTTACAGTGAAGGGCTTCATCAGGCCATTGAAGCCAAAGAAGGCGTCAAGATAGAACAGGAAACGCGGACCGTAGCCACCATCACCATACAGAACTATTTTCGCATGTATGAAAAGCTGGCAGGGATGACCGGCACGGCTTCGACCGAATCGTCCGAATTTTTCCAGATATACAAACTTGACGTTGTGGAAGTGCCGACCAACCAGCCGGTGCGCCGGATAGACTACGAAGACGTCGTCTATCGCACCCGGCGGGAAAAGTACAATTCGGTCATGGACGAAATCGAAGACATGAACAAAAAAGGCCGTCCCGTGCTTATCGGAACCGCGTCGGTACAGGCGTCCGAAACCTTGAGCCGGATGCTAGCCGGGCGAGGTATCAAACACAACGTGCTCAACGCCAAATTCCATCAGCAGGAAGCCGAAATCGTCGCCGGCGCGGGACAGACCGGCGCGGTGACCATTGCCACCAACATGGCCGGTCGTGGAACCGACATCAAACTCGGTCCCGGCGTGGTCAAATGCGACAAATGCCATATCCACAACAGCGAACCGCTCAACACCCCTACCGCGGACGGCCTGACGCTCAAAGACTGTATGGAAGACGTGCCCTGCGGGTTGCACATCGTGGGTACGGAACGCCACGAGGCGCGCCGTATCGACCGCCAGCTTCGCGGTAGATCGGGCCGTCAGGGCGATCCGGGATCTTCGCGTTTCTTTTTGTCGCTCGAAGACGACCTGATGCGGCTTTTTGGCGGCGAAAAAATCGCAACCGTCATGGATCGGTTCAAAATACCCGAAGGCGAAGTCATCGAACATCCGCTTGTGACCCGGTCCATAGGAAATGCGCAGAAAAAGGTGGAAGCCCGCAACTTTGACATGCGAAAACACGTGCTCGAATACGACAATGTGATGAACCAGCAGCGCGAGGCGGTTTACGATCGAAGACTGACCGCGCTCGAAGGCGGCGACCTGCGAAACGAAGTGATGGCCATGATCGAAAACATCGTAGCCCTCAAAGTGGGGCTTTATACCGATCCCAAAACCTACCCCGAAGATTGGGATTTGGAAGGGTTGAGCACCGATCTGGCGCGTAACTTCCATGTCGTGTTTCATATCCCCGACGAGGAGATGCAAAATCTGATGGTCGAGGGGCTGACCGAAGCGGTCGAGGAAAAGATGGTGCAGACTTATGAAGGCAAGGAAGCCGGGTTGCCTTCGCCCGATCTCATGCGGCGGCTTGAGCGTTTTGCCACATTGCACGTCATCGACAACGCATGGCAGGAACATCTCTACGAAATCGACCGGATGCGTGAGGGGATACATCTTCGGGCCTACGGCCAACTCGACCCGCTGATTCAGTACAAGAAGGAAGCCTTTTCGATGTTCGAGGAGTTGTGGGATCGATTGGACGAGGAGATACTCAAGACGATTTACAGCGCCGAAATCGCCGAGGTGGAACCTGCGCCGCGTCGTCTGCCCGTCAACATGCGGATGATACATCAGGAAGCGCCGACCATGACGCAACTGCCCGCGGAACCTGTCGGCGCCGAAGATGATACAGAGGTCGAAGACGACCGTTCAGAGCGTTCGTCTGAGCGCCCCCGTCAGGAGCCGGTGCGTGTGGAGAAAAAGTTGGGACGCAACGACTTGTGTCCGTGCGGCAGTGGTAAAAAATACAAGAAATGTCACGGAGTCGGGATGGTGTAAAGCCAATCCTGACTCGATATCTACGCTCCCACCGCCTTTCCGGTGGCCGGATCGAACAGCCTCAGATGTGCGGGATCGGGGCGTAGCGCTATGGAAGCGCCGGGAGGGAGCGCCGCTGTCGTATTGGCAAGCGCGACCACACGCCCCCACCCCGTATCGGCATACACATACCGGCGTGCGCCCAGATATTCGGTCAGCACCACCGTCCCGGTCAGCGGCCCGTCGTCCTTTACCAAAAGATATTCGGGGCGTATCCCCCAGGTAACCGCCCCGCGCACCCCCTCGGCAAACGCGGGAAACGCAAGCCGCGTGCCGCCCGGCCCCGCCAAAAACCGTTCTCCCCCTTCTTCGATCAGCGCGCCGTCCATCAGATTCATCCCCGGACTTCCCACAAAATGGGCGACAAACAGATCGGCAGGACGTTCGTACACCTCCTCCGGTTCCCCCATCTGGCGAATTTCTCCGTCGCGCACCACAACGATGCGGTCGGCCAGCGCCATCGCCTCTTCCTGATCGTGCGTCACATAAAAAGTGGTGACGTGTGTCTCCGACTGTTGTTCGCGGATAAACTCGCGCAGAACCAGCCGCAGACCGGCGTCGAGCGTGCCGATCGGTTCATCCATCAGATAGAGCCGAGGCCGACGCACCATCGCACGCGCCAAGGCGACGCGCTGTTGGTCACCCCCACTCAGTTGTCCCGGGAACAGATCGAGCAACGCCTCCAGCCCTGTCTGACGCGCGATGGCATGTACCCGCGCGCGACATTCCTCTTTGCCGATACCTGCGTTTTCAAGCGGAAATGCGATGTTGGCGGCGACGGTCAGATGTGGATACAGTGCATAAAACTGAAACACGAACCCCACGTCGCGCTGTCCCGGACGAAGCAGGACGATGTCGTTCCCTTCGAGCAGGATACGCCCCGCCGTAGGGGTTTCGAGACCGGCGATCATGCGCAGTGTCGTGGTCTTGCCGCATCCCGAAGGGCCGAGCAGAACGATAAACTCGCCCTCGTTCGCGTCTATGTCTACGCCTTTTACCGCGTGAGTTCCGTCCGCATACGTTTTACGGAGACCTTCGATTTGGAGAAAGGACATGGGGAAGGGGGAAGTTTAAAGGGTGAAGGGTGAAAAAAACGATAGGCCGTTTCAGGGTTGTGGGACTATGGCTCGCGTCCCGACCGGGCGTGCGAAGTATAGATGTGCAAGACGGTAAACGCCAACGCGCCTAAAAAACCGACGCGAAAACCGTCTGCCCACCAAGGTTGAAGCATTACGGCCACGCTGGCGATCATACCCGTAAGGGCGAGACGGTCGAGGGTGCGGATCATTACTGTTTTATGGTTCCGAAGGTGACACCCCGCAGCAGGTGACGGCGGACGAGTACCGTAAAGATGACGATGGGGGTCACGAAAACCAGCACCCCGGCGGCGATCTGCGGCCACGGAACCCCTTGTATGTTGCCCTGAAGCCCGGCAAAATAAACGGGGACGGTAACGGCGTGGGCATTGTTGAGGGTCAGCGCAAAAGCGTATTCGTTCCATGCGGAGATGAGACAGAACACGCCTGTGACCGCCATACCGGTACGCACCCTTGTCAGGATAATCACGCGGAAAATGTGCAGATGCGTGTATCCGTCGACCAGTGCCGCTTCTTCGTAGGCTTTTGGAATTTCGTCGATAAACCCTTTCATCAGCCATACCGCCAGCGACAGGTTGAATGCGGTATACAGGAGGATAAGTCCTGCGTGGGTATTTTGGATTTCCAATTGGCGGTACATGAGCAAAATCGGGGCGACAACCGCCAGCGGGGGCAGAAAGCGTGTGGAAAGGATAAAAAACAGCCAATCGTTTGCGCCGGCGATGCGAAACCGGCTAAACCCGTAGGCGCAGGCCGTGCCGAGCGCGATGGCGGCTGCCGTGCTCAAAAGACCGACGATCGCGCTGTCGAGGAGATAGGCGTAAAACGACTGGTTGGAGCCGGTCAGCGGAACCGACAGTGTGGCGTAAGCCTCTCCGGTTACGGCAAACGAAGCGTCTTCGGAAGCGGACAGCGCCGGAACGAATCTGGGTTGGGTGCTGACGGCATCCGAACGGGGTTTGACCGAGGTGAGACCGAGCCACAGCAACGGGAGCATGGCCAAGGTGAGGTAGCAGGCGATAAAGACGAAGCGCAGGGGTTTCATGTCGCACCGCGTCCTTGACGCCGCTGCATGGCGTCTACATAGCGAATAAAGACAGTGGCGAGCGCGACGACCGGCACGAGCACGACAAAGGCGTAGGCGCTGCCCAGCCCGATTTTGTAGTCTCGGAGCATGACCTGATAGAGCAGGGCGCTGAGTGTCTGTGTGGCGGCGTCGTTAGGGCCGGTGATGGCCATGACGAGGTCGAACTGTTTGAGCGCGTCGGTGGCCCGAAACAGGACCGCGAGAAACAGCAGTGGCGCGCACAGCGGCAGGGTGATGCGGCGAAAAACGCGCCATACCGAAGCGCGGTCGATTTCGGCGGCTTCGTATAGATACACGGGAATCGCCTGAAGCCCGGCCAGCGCGATAAGCGCCATAAACGGTGTCCACATCCATACATCGACCAGCAACACCGACAGCAGTTTGAGTGCGGGATCGGTAAGCCATTGCGGCTGAACGAGTCCGAGAGCGCCGAGCGTCTGGTTGAGGATACCGTACTGTCCGTTGAGGATGAGGTTCCAGTACAGCCCCATGACGGCGGGAGAGAGCATCATGGGGATGAGGAGCAAGGTAAGGATGGCGCTTTTGCCGCGAAATGTGCGCTGAAGTGAAAGCGCGAGGGCAAAACCGAGCGCGAGTTCGATGGTCACGGCAAGCGTCGTAAACAGCGCCGTAGTCCGCATCGCCGCGGCGTAGCGCGGGTCGGAAAACACGCGGCTATAGTGGTCGAAGCCGACAAACGTCCAAGCCCCGCCGCTCAATTCTGCGTTGGTAAAGCTGAGTACGATATTGTAACAGAGCGGGAATACATTCATCCCGATTAGCAGAACCAAGGCGGGGGCCACAAAGCCGTATTTGAGCCGTCCGGCACTGCGTTCGGCATAGGAAACTGCTGGCTCCATGTCGAGGATCGTCCGTGTCAGCTACTGAGTGGCAGATTCTTTAAAAATCTGCGTATGTTTCTCCGCGACGGCGTTGAGCGCATCCTGCGAGGAGGCCACCCCATCGAGTGCTTCGCCGATATGTTGCTGGGCGGCGGCCAGCAGTTCGTTATACGCGGGGACATTCCAAAAATCGCGCACATGATCGAGCGACTGCGCAAAAGCATCGTTAAACGGGGTAGCCTGACGAAATTCCGGGCTGGACAGAATCGCGGTGTCAGCGGTAAATCCGGCCTTTTTGGTGATCCACTGTTTTTGCACGTCGGTTTTCAGAAACCAGGCGATAAACTGTCTGGCGCGTTCCTGCTGTTCGGGTGAGGTTTTGGTAGAGATGCTCATCCCCTGTCCGCCGAGGCTGATAAAGCGCTGGTCACCTTGTCGGGGCACCATAAAAAACCCGACTTTATCTCCCATCTGGTCTACGATGCCGGGGAAAAAGGCAAAATAGTCCATCATCATGGCCGTGGAGCCGTTGGTAAAAACTTCGAGCACTTGCCCATAATCCATGTTGGCTCCGCCTTGTGGGGCGAAAGGAATCAGCGACTTCATAAACTCGAGCGCGGCGAGCGCGGCGGGGCCGTTGACATTCCCTTGGGGGTCATGCGTAGCATCGTTTCCCCAACTGCCGCCAAAGGCCCACAGAAACTGCTGAAATCCCATGACAAGCGAATCGTAGGAGCGCCCGGTCAAGATGGCGCAGCCATAACGGTTGTCGGCGGGACGCGTAAAAAATTCGGCCACCTGTTTGAATTCGTCCCAAGTGTCCGGCGGAACAAGATCGCGTCCGTATTTCTGTTTGAAGGCCGCCTGTTCGTTTGGATCGGCAAACCAGTCCTTGCGGTAGGCAAACCCGACGGCGTCCGTCTCGCACGGAGCCGCGTAGAATTTGCCGCTTCCGGGTGGATATTCGCAGAGATAGCGCGCGGCACGCGGATGCACCTTTTTCATGTCGATGGCGGTAGGCAGCCATGTGGTAAGGTCCACGTACAACCCTTTGGTAGCTCCGCGTCCGATCCATTGGCTGTCACCCACGACGATATCGAAGTCGGTTTTGTTGTTGCCAAAATTGAGAAACACCTGATCCTGATAATTTGCCCATGGAATCTGAAGCACCTTGACGGCGATGCCCGTTTCCTTTTCGAACTGGTTGCCAAGTTCCTGAAGTCCGTCCGCGGGCGACCATTGCGCCCACCAGACGGTCAGCGCAGGTGTTGCTTCGGGCGCTCCGCCGCAATTGATACCCAAAAACGAAAAACCAAACACGCAAACTATCCGGTGAAAAGAACGTAGCGTCATGACACTCTCCTTGTATATCGTTAGGGATGCAGAAAAAAATCGTCGTACAACCGGTCGGTGTATATTATGGTAATTTTTCGGCCTTTGCGTTCTATGTACCCGTCTTTTTCGAGGTTGTTCATAATCCGGGAGACCGTCTCGCGTGTCGTGCCGGCCATGTGGGCGATTTCCTTGAGCATGGGCCGTTCCAATATGGTGATGCGCGCGACATCCAGTCCATCACCCACCTGGTCTTCGGCCAGTTGAAAAAGCACGGCGGCCACACGCCCGTAGGCGTTGAGCAGTGCCAGATTTTCCACCTGTCTATTGGTACGCCGGATACGGTGCGCCAGCGTAGAAAGCATCCGTGTAGCGATCTGCGGATAGCGTGCCAGACACTGAAGAAAATCGTACCGGCGTAATTCGAGCAACTCGGTAGGTTCGGTCGTAACGACCGTCGCCGACCGGGGGTAGCCGTCCAGCAATGCCATCTCTCCGAAAAAATCGCCGTCGGTCAATATGGAAAGAATCACCTCGCGTCCTTCGTCGCTGTGCATGGATACGGACACCCGTCCCGACAGGATGACAAACAGGCTGTCGCCCGTCTGATCCACGCGCAGTACGGTCGTTTCTGCCTTGACGCGATGTATGGAAGCCCCGGCGGCAATGGTTTCGAGTTCGTCGTTTTCAAGGGAAGAAAACAACGGAACGTGTTTTAGTGCGGATGCTTTCATAGGAAACCTTTCCCGCTGTCTCAATGTCTGAAAAGCGGGGGCAAGACAAGCCGCGTCATACGCGGGGTGTCGCCAGAAATCGGACAGTCTCTTCGATATTCGGATAATGCCAAAGGGAGCGGAATGTCACGCCAATATAGCCCTGCGAAAAATATTTGTCAATCCTGTCGCAGGTCTCTATCATACGGAAAACAAAACATCCCGACAACAGGGGAAATTCCCTCGCCCCTTCAGGCTTCGAACGTTATCCTTCGAACCTCTTTCCCATCCCGGAGCCTTTCATGGCCTCCATACTTCTTGTAGACGACGAACCCGCTTTTCGGGATATTTTTCAAAGATACCTCGAATTTAAAGGCTATACGGTCGTCACTGCTGGAAACGGGGCGGAAGCGCTTCGGGTGTTCGAAACGCAAAGCGACCCAATCCGAATGGTCGTACTCGATCTGATTTTGCCACAAGAAGACAGCCGGGAGATCGCCGCGCAGATGAAAATGCACAACCCCGGTCTTCCGATTCTGTACGTATCCGCCAGCCGACACCATCAGGTGCTGGACAACGGCCTGCTCGACGCAAGGGATGTGTTTTTGGAGAACCCCTTTTCGCTTATCGTTCTCAAACAGACCGTCCAGCGGATTCTGGACCGGAACCCGTCATAATGCCCATGGGAGCCGGTCGCCTGCTTGCCGTCTTGTGCGCGTCGAGTTTGGGCTTGGTTTTCGCCCAGACCCCCCCGGAACCCCCTCGGTCCGATGTTTTGCGCGAAGGCGACGCCGTTTTGATGGCCGACACGCTGATCGCTCGTTTTGCCGGCGCAACGGCCCCGGATGCGGAGAAACCGCCTTCGCAACAAACGACAGGGGTTCTCGGTTTCCGTTGGACACCGCAACCTCTGCGTCATCAGGGCCCCAACATTTTTGCGTCGGTGATCGACCACCCTTCTTTGCTCGCCGGAATCAGGCAACTCAAAACTGACCCCGGATGGGATCCCTACACCCCCGGTGTATCGGGCGTCGTTCCGTACGACTATCGCTACGACGCCGACGGCAACCAAAAACGTTCGCTCGCCGCCCGGTTCGACATAAGCCGTCCGCTGATACCGGGCAGTCGATGGGGTTTTGCATTCGACAGTCGGTACAGCGACGTGGCCGGACCGTTTCCCAACCAGCGTACCGCGCGTCTGGACGGTCTTTTCGACGTTTCCCGCCGGTTTGGTCGCAACGATGTACTCCAAACGACGCTGATGGGGGTGGACAGCGGATGGCACCTCAACCGGGCCAACCGCGTGTTTACGGACCGGGCGCGCTACAAGCTCGAACAGTTGAACACCTGGCGCACGGGCACCACCGGTATCGAGGCCTCATACCGACGCGTGCCGAAACAAGGAAGGGCGTTTGTCCTCTCAGGTCGGTATATTGCGGACGACTGGAGCAGTGATCCGCCCGATCCTTCCCGTATGCGATTTCCCTCCGCAGGCGACAAACTTCCGAAAGATACCCCCCTGCCGCCCGGAACCGTTCCCGAAAGTCGGCGCTATGTCGGCGGTGTTTTTCCGGTGGTGACCACAACGGTCGCCGCTGAAAAACGACGCATCCGGTCGTGGGAACTTGCCGGAGAAATGCGGTTCGACACCGGGCGATATCGAGTGACGATCGGGGCAGACGCGCGGTTTGATCGGTCGGCGACTCAGCGTCACTGGCAGACGCTTACGGTGTTGGACCGCTACCGGGTGTCTGCCGGAACAAACGAGTTTGGTCTATACGCCGATACCCGTTTTCGCTGGCTCGCCATGGTCATGGCCGCAGGACTTCGATACGAATTTTACCGACCCATGACCGTGTCATGGAGCGACCTGTACCGCTCCTATGCCGACGATCGGGTGGGTCGGGAAAACATCCATCGCTTGCTGACCGGTTTTGAAGGCGCACCGATACAAAACCTCCATTTGCTCAGTCCGCATTTTTACGTGTCGTTTCCCACGCCCAAGTTTCACGCCTATCTGACATTTGGCGCACACACACGCATCCCTTCGGTTCAAGAAAGATATCGGGATCAGACGACCACACCCTTTACCGACGGCACTACGCCCCGTCTGACACCGCGACGGTCGTAAACGGCGGAGACGGGTATCTGTTTTGTTCAACATGCGTGGACGCTGGACATGGCGCTGTTTTACCGTGATGTTGAACGGTTTCTCCCGCGTTTCGGGCCCGACGTGCTCCCCCAGCGCGTTTCGAACTATGCCGGTGTATGGGGCCGAATCGACGGCGGTTTTCGGCGACAGCGCGGTGCCGAAATCCATTTGAACCGCCGTTAGCCACACACGCAGAAAAGCGGCGTGCGGATTACCGGCAGACTGTTATATCTCTATCTTTTTAACCCGGCGCGTCCGCTTCGACGAGATTTTGCAGTCACGCCTGCCGCACCCGTCACCTTGACCGATTTGACGGTCTTCGACCCACAAATCGACTCTTTTTGGAACCGGCGGCACTATATTGCTTTGTCGTCGTCGATTCGGTTTGCTTCGGGACTTACCCTGACCGGTGTCGGACATGTTCATAGCGGAGCTCCCTACCGGCGGTTGCCCGCGGAACCCCTGGGTCTGCCCGTTCCCCATACACAGCCCGAAACGCTCTCCTATGGGCCTTACAGGCGACAGATTGACGCCCGGATTGATCTGCCGATTCGTCCGACAGAAGGGCGGCTCGGTTTTATCGTGTTTGCAGAGGGCCGGAATCTGACCAACGAACACAACGTCGAAACGGTGGCCGACCCCGACGCCCTGCGGCGAAGCGGAGCGCCCGACCATCCGGCGATCCCGCAGACCCAGCGAGTATACGGCCCGGCGCGGAGCGTATGGACGGGGGTGGAGGTGCGATGGTAACCTCCTTTTTGTTTTTTCTGCCCGCGGGTCTATTTTTTCTTTTTTGGCTGACGGCGACGGCACTAACCGGCTGTAATAACATACGTCCCGAACAGCGATACGGATCGGTGATCGACGACAGTCGGATTCTGTCGGTGGCGCTGTATTTTCGCAGCAGTGACCCCGACGTTCCGCCCGATACGCTTTTGGTTCGACGTTTCCACTACTTTGTCCGCCCGTCTCCATGGGAGGTGACCACATCGGGAACCAATCGTCCCATAACCGTATTCGAAGAAATGGCCGTATATGCGTTGACAATCCGGGGGTTGGCCCGTCTGGCTCGGCTCCCCCGCTATCATGGCGACGGAGACACCCGTCTCGTCCAGGTCGTCGTGCGCCCACAGGTGCCGATTCCGTTCGGTCTTGACGTCAAACCGCGTTTTCTTGTGTATGTAGAAGGAGGGCCGATTTACGGCGGTATCGATCTTGACGGTGACCTTTCGCCTGAAAATACAGTGGAGCGTTCGCTTTCGCTGATGGCGGACGGCCATGTCAATCGCGCCGATCTCGCGCTTGACGGCGAATCGATCGTGTTTATCGATCAAAATCGGCGAGTATTTGCTTTTCCGAAAGGCGCGGCTTTGCCGGCGATAGTAGCCGACCTGTACGACCGAACCGCTGCGTGGGCTGTAAAGGGGATTCGGTGGGGCGGTTCTTCACTCGACACCGCACTGCTTCTCGTGGATCGCGGTATCGGTGGCGACGGGGTCTACCGACTCGACGTAAACACCGGCGGTTTTGGTTTTGTCGGCGGCAACCCGTCCTCACCTACCAATGTAACCGACTCGGTGTTGCTGGATGCGATAGAACGCCGATCCCGCGGTTTTTCGTACGCCGACTGGCGGGTTCCCGACCCAGAAACGTTTGCAGAGTGATACCCATCGTCAATGGACAATGATTATAGACATAATCTCTTGCTTCGAAACGAGTTGCGAACCTCTCCCCCGAGGCACAGAGTAGATTGTATTCCGAGGCGAAGCCAAAGACGAGTCGGTTACAACCCGTGTTGGACTGCCCCAGTTTTTCACTCACCTGTCGGTCTCTTGCATGTCGAACCATACCGCTTGGCACTTGTACTTCTCCCGCAACCGCACAGATAGCGGGTTGGTGTCCATGTTGATTGTCACGATCCCGGCCACAATGCCCCCTGCGTTTTCAATCAAGTCAATGGCCGCCTGCATTTGCGCGCCCGTTTCGATCCATTCATCCACGATCAGCACAGACTCGGCTTTGCGCACACTCACCTTGCGTAGTTCGAGGCTCTTGGTCTGTCCAGTGTAATCCACAAACTGAGCGGTGGTGGCGGCCACGGGTAATTTTCCCGCTTTGCGAATGGGCAGGAAGCCTTTCCGGAGATGTAAGGCTATCGCAGTACCCAGAATGAATCCCAAGGCATCAATTCCGGCCACATAGTCAATCGGGGTTGATCGGAAGGGGTCAGCCAAGTCGGCGACCAGCTGAGCAAACGCGGCGGGATCAGCAAACACGGGGGTCACATCGCAGCGTGGGCCGGGGGTCTGGGTATCAATGAGACACATGTAATCTTTCATGTTGAGATCCGATGAACGCGATGATGTGGTTGCTCTATTGCAGGCAGCCCAACGTCGGGTTCAGCTGCGTCGCGTAGCCGCGTCGGCTGTCACCTGTATCAGATGCCCTGTGTGCATGTTTGACCGACGTCACGCACCGGCTCCTGTGCCTGCTCGCAGCACGGCTCCGATGTACGTGTCTTTGTCTTCGTCTTGGAACACTATGTGCCGCATGGTCATTTGATCCTTCTCGATGCCCCACTGCTTGCGCATCACGTGCGAGGGCGTGTTCGAGACGATAAAGGACTTGAGAACGACGTTCGAGTCGCCGAGTCGTTGCTCGATCTCCTTGACGGTCTCGTAAAAGCCGTTCTTCGGGTCCTGCAGGCCCACGTTTCGAATGCCCTTGGGATCGACGAAGGCGACGCGCTGGCGCTCAGCCGCGAGCTGCCAGACGATGAAGTCCGGATGAAAGTTCCCGGCCTCGAAGAACCCGACACCGCGGCCCTTGCTCAGGTTGCGCAGGAGGTACAGCTCGCGCTCCGCGAAGAAGGCAGGATTGGCGTCGTGGAACGCCTTGAGGTCTTCCACGAACCGCCTCTCGCCCTTGTTGAGGGGGGCGGGGGAGATCTCGACGATGCCGCCATCGAGGAAGAGCAAGGGCTGATAGAGGTGCCGCCCGAAGCAGATGGCCTTGATGCCGCGAAACCCCCAGGGCTTCAGGTCCCCGTCTTCGATCGCGACCTTTAGCTCATTCAGCTTCTGGACGATCTCCTGCTGGGACTCCTCGATCAGGATCCGGTAGCAGTACTCGGGGGCGGTCTCGCGCACGACGCACGGGAAGTTGGGGTCGTCTTCGCCGATGTCCCGGTACTCGAGGTGCGGTAGTTCCCACTCGGGCTTGCGAAAGCTGTAGTAGCGCTCCACGTACTTGCGCAGCAGCGCCTGCGCCACTTCCTGCCAGACGCGCACCTTCTCGAACGAGTCGAAGGCCAGTTCCGAGTCCGGGATCAACAGCCGGTACCACGTTGTCTCCCCGAGCAGATCGGCGATGCCTTATCTGAGAAGATGTCAGTGAATCTCATCGTTTTCCTGTGGCCGAACTACTGTTTATATCGCGGCGTTTTCCGTTCAACACGCCGTTTGGGACGGCTATACAGCGAAAGTTCTGTCTAACGTATCCGATCCGGGGTGTTTTGCGGCGAGACCACTGTCTGAATCTACCGTTCTAACGGTTTAACAAGCGTGGGCACAGACAAAACACCCGAAATAGCCGTTAAACCAATCGGACAGGTTATGTAGCGAAACCCGCTATCTAAACCGCTACGAGCAGCCTGACCGGCCGTCTGTAAATAGGGAGGTTATCAAAGTGCTGAGGGAATAGACTATGCTTAAAAATACCACTTTTTTCCAAAATAACAAGCCGGTTTTTCAGACCCACCCCCGAAATAGCCGGATCAAGGTCGTTAGGTCATGCGGTTGAAACATGGCTCGCAACGGACGGAAGACGTCTATGGGCATGGAGGGCAAACGCTCCCTACGCTTTCACGGCACGCGTCATCCTGTCCAAAAAATCAGGGAACGCTTTTTGCCGAGCCATCGCTCCGCGTTCCGACATACCATACCATCGTGCGATCGGGCGTTAGACACGGATACACCGTATCACCTGGATGCGCGGCAAAAGCTTTGGAAACCAGCAGTCGGATTTCCATTCCCGCAAAGGCGACCACCAGAATCCTTTCGGGGCCGGCATGTTCGACGACCCGCACGATCCCCGGCGCAGAACCACCCACCGGAGCCACATCCTCCGGGCGGATACCGACGACCGCGTTTGCGCCCGATGGCGCATCTCCTGCGAGTACCCAAGTCCCGTTGTACGCTTCCCATCCGTTTGCGCCGGACCGAACCGGAATCAGGTTGATCGGGGGATGACCGAGTTGCCGTGCCACTGCAGGGGATACGGGACGCCGATATACCGCTTCGGGGGTTCCGGTCTGGAGGATACGCCCGTTGTCGAGCACCACGATACGGTCGGCCATGGACATGGCTTCCACTTGATCGTGCGTCACATAGAGCATGGGAACGCCAAGTGCGCGGTGCAGGGCAACCAGTTCGACCCGCAACGACTCGCGGAGTTTTGCGTCGAGATTGGTAAGCGGTTCGTCCATCAGAAACAGGCGGGGCCGACGCACGATGGCACGCCCGATGGCGACGCGCTGCATCTCTCCGCCGGACAGGCGGGGCGTGGGGCGGTCCAGCAGATACTCGATTTTAAGCAGATCGGCGGCCCATGCGATACGTTCCGTGATCTCCGTCTCGGAAAAACGACGACCCGGCGCACGCAACGGAAAGACCAGATTTTCACGGACGGTCCAGTCGGGATACAACGAGAAGTTTTGAAACACAAGAGCCACGTCTCGGTGGGCAGGAGGCCAAGAAACGACCGACGTCTCGCCGAAAAGGATGTCGCCCGTGTCCGGCGTCTCCAGTCCGGCGACGGTACGCAACAAGGTGGTTTTTCCTGCGCCGGTCGGTCCCAGAATCACGACCAGTTCGTCGGCGCCGACCGAAAGATCGACGTCCGAGAGCGCCACAGTTTTGCCAAAACGTTTGGAGACGCCCGCCAGACGCAGGGCAGGTACAGAAGAGACGCTCATATCACCCCAGTCGTTTTTTTCGGTCTCACGCCACCCCCTCCAACCACCCCCTCGGAAATGGAGTCCGGTCCCGAAAAGGCGAACATACAAAAGTCGATCGATACAGGCAAGGGGTTATAAGATGGGGATTTTGCGCTGCCATGCGGGATAAAATCCTCCGCCCGAGGCAATTTTTTGTTGCCCTGCCCCTCCCTCCTGTATAGTATGATGTGTAGTACGCGACAGGACGCTCCACGTCCCGGCCGCGTCCATCCCCGCCCTGTCCACGCTACCGTCTGAAGAGGTTCCCTCCCATGCCGACGTTTGTCCATCTGCATACGCACACCCATTACAGCTTGCTTGACGGGGCCAACCGGATCGGCGATCTGGCCGAAACCGCCAAAGCCTACGACATGCCCGCACTTGCCATGACCGACCACGGCAACCTGTTTGGCGCGATCGAGTTTTACAAAACGGTCAAAAGCACGGGTCTCAAACCCATCATCGGGTCCGAACTCTATGTGGCCGCCGGCAGCCGCAAGGAAAAACGACCGCCACGCGCCGGAGACCGCGCCGACCAGACCACGCACTTTCTCTTGCTTGCCCAAAACGCGACCGGTTATCGGAATCTGATGAAACTGTCCTCTTCCGGGTATCTGGAGGGGTTTTATTACCGCCCCCGCGTGGATATGGAACTGCTCGAAGCACACAGCGAAGGGCTGATTGCACTGTCGGCCTGCGCCAAAGGAATCGTCGCCAACCATGTCGTGGGCGACCAGATGGACATGGCCAAGGAAAAGGTCAAAAAACTGCGTGAAATATTCGACGGACGTTTTTATCTCGAAGTACAGGATCACGGGCTTGAGTTCGATCAGAAGATCAACAACGCGATGATCGACTTTGCGAGAACGTTCGACCTGCCGCTGGTCGCCACCAACGACGCGCACTATCTCAACCGCGAAGATGCGCCCGCGCAGGACGTCCTCGTCTGTATACAGACCGGCAAGGAACTCAACGACCCCAAACGGCTCAAATTTACTACGGACCAACTGTATTTCAAAACCGCCGGAGAAATGGCGCATCTGTTCGGTCACTTACCCGGCGCAATCGAAAACACCGTCAAAATCGCTGAGTCGATCGAGTTCGAGATGGAGTTTGGCAAACTCAAATATCCCCAATTCCCCCTGCCGGCGGGTTTTGCCACGCTCGACGAATACCTTCGCAAGCTGGCGTTCGACGGTCTTCACGAACGCTACCGGACCATCTCACCCGAATTGACCGAACGACTGGAGTTCGAACTCGGGGTCATCGGTCGGATGGGTTATCCCGGTTATTTTCTTATCGTGGCGGATTTCGTCCGGTTTGCCCGCGAACAGAAGATACCCGTGATGGCGCGCGGCTCAGCAGTCGGCTGTCTGGTGGCCTACACGCTTGGCATCACCAATGTCGATCCCGTTTCCTACGGACTGCTTTTCGAACGGTTTCTCAACCCGGAACGGATCAGCATGCCCGACATCGACATCGACCTCGAATTCCGTCAGCGCGAAAAAGTCATCAACTATGTCGTGGAAAAATACGGCAAAGACAGCGTCGCGCAGATCATCACCTTTGGCACGATGGGAGCCAAAGCCGTGATACGCGACGTCGGGCGCGTGCTGGGTATGTCGTATGCCGAGGTGGACCACATCGCCAAACTGGTCCCCGGGGATTTGCACATCACACTCGACAAGGCCATGACCCAATCGGCGGAACTTAAACAGATCAACGACGCCGGGGGGACGAAAAGCCAGTTGATCGGCTACGCCAAAACCCTCGAAGGACTGGCGCGTCACGCCTCGGTCCACGCCGCCGGCGTGGTCATCGCGCCCGGTGACCTGACCGACTACGTCCCGCTGTACAAACCGAGCAACAAGGAAGATGTCGTAACCCAGTATACGGGTGAGTACATGGAAGATGTCGGTTTGCTCAAGATGGACTTTCTCGGACTTAAAAACCTATCGGTGATTCAGGATTCGCTTGCCATGATCCGTGAGAACACTGGCAAAGACCTTGATCTCGAATCGGTTCCGATGGACGACCGGAAGACCTTCGAGATGTTTGCCAAAGGCGAAACCGCCGGGATATTCCAGTTTAACAGCCCGTGGCTCTACGACTATCTCCGTCGGCTAAAACCGAGCTGTGTGGAAGATCTGATCGCCATGAACGCGCTGTGTCGGCCCGGGCCGCTTCAGGGCGGAATGGTGGACGATTTTATCGACCGCAGACACGGACGCAAGGAAGTCACCTATACGCATCCGATCTTGGAGAAGACGCTCAAGGAGACCTACGGCGTCATCGTGTATCAGGAACAGGCGATGCAGATCGCGCGTGACATGGCCGGTTATACGCTGGGACGCGCCGACCTGCTCCGCCGAGCCATCTCCAAGAAAAAACCTGAAGTCATGGCGGTAGAAAAAAAGAACTTTATCGAAGGGTCGGTCAAAAACGACATCGATCAGGGCATCGCCGAAAAAATCTTTGATCTGATCGAGTTTTTCTCTGGTTATGCTTTTAACAAAAGCCATTCTGCGGCCTACGGTGTAGTCGCATACCGGGAAGGATATCTCAAGGTTCACTATCCGAAAGAGTTCATGGCCGCGTTGTTGTCCAACGAAATGTCGGATACCGACGAAATCGTCACGCTGATCAACGAATGCCGCAAAATGGGTGTCCGCGTCCTGCCGCCCGACGTAAACAAAAGCCAGAAGGAGTTTACCGTCGAAGATGAGGCGATCCGTTTTGGGTTGTGCGCCATCAAAAATGTGGGGGCCGGCGCGGTGGATTCGATCATCCGGGCGCGGGGCGAGTATGGGACGTTTGTGGACATCTACGCGCTGTGTGAACATATCGACCTGCGGCTGACCAACAAGCGTGTGTTGGAAAGTCTTATTCAAGCCGGCGCCTGCGATACGCTCGAAGGAGACCGCGCCCAGATGATGGAGGCGCTCGACGCGGCCATCGACATGGCGCAAACAAATCAGAGCGACCGCGACAAAGGACAGACGTCGTTGTTTGATATGGGCGGCAGCGCTCCCGTTGTGCTCCACCGACCCACGTTGCCCACTGTGCCTCGATGGAGCCCTAGTCAGGCTCTCGCACTGGAAAAGGAAGTGCTAGGATTCTACGTCTCCGGACACCCGTTGGCGGAGTTCGAAGACGAGCTACGCGCCTTTACCACCGCCGAGATAAAACGGCTCGATCAGGTCAGAGACCGTGACGAAGACGTAGTGGTAGGGGGTATCGTAATCGAAATCAAACCCATCGTAGACCGCAAAGGTAAGTCAATGGCCTTTGTGACTATCGAAGACTTTTCCGGAACAGGCGAGGTATTGGTGTTTTCGGATCAGTACGAACTGCACCGGACGCTTGTGGCGACGGATTCGTTGATTTTGGTGCGGGGACAGATTTCGGCCAAAGAGGGCGAAAAAAAGGTCGTCGCCTCCGAGATCATGTCGCTCGAAGATGCGCGCAACCGGTTGGCACGCGCCGTGCATCTTACCGTTGCGCCCGACCAAACCACCGACGCGATGATACAGACGCTCCAAGAGACGTTTCGGACCTATCCCGGTGAATGCGAGGTGTTTTTTCATGTGCGTACGGAAGAGTACGGCGATGTGCGTATCCGGGCGGGGGAAGGGATTCGCGTAACTCCGGCGCGGGAATTGTTGCACTGTGTCCGGGAGACGCTGGGACCGGACCGCGCCCGTATCGCCGGCGGCTCGCTACGTTCTTCCGACAGCGGCTGGTCCGTCACCGGAAATGGCGGCAATGGCAACGGACATGGGCGTTTCCGTCAGGGTGGCGGCAGGATCGAAGGACGAAATGCACGCACCGAAGCATAAAAAAACAGAAAAAAAATGACAAGTGTGATGCGCATCAATGCGGCTTCTGTCATTCCGACTTATTATACGGGCAGAGATTCGTCAAAAGGCTCTGCCGCCTGTTGTGTCGGAAAATCTATGGTGGGACGGCACTCCCGCCTCGACAGGAGAACACACTATGTGGAATGTAAGCGATCAACGCGTCAACGCGCTGGGCAAGTATCGCCTGCCGCTCGAATTCAACGAACGTCTTGGCAAAGCTTCGATGGTCTTTGGCGCGCCGGAAGAAGAAATACTTGCTCAAGCGTTGAGGGAGTTTCTTGAAAAACACGGAATCCGAACCTCGATACACCCAGAATCATAATCGGAAACGGGGGGCAGATTTCAAATCTGCCCCCCGTCCTGTCTCTTGCCGCTCTCGATATACAATCCCGACTCCGTATTTTGCCGACGATACTCGGTTCCAAAGATCGCACCCGGTCTTATCTCTCCCGATACACAGCCTCGCGTAACCCTTTGATATATCCTACTGCAAACAGTCGGCCTATGGACGAGTAGCCGGGCTGGTCGTTTCTGTCGCCCGCCATCGTCGGCACATGGTCCGGACGCAGCACCCCCTCGAAACCGATGTCGCGATACGCCCGCAAACAAGCCATCATGTCGGTGGGACCATTGTCGTGAAAGGTCTCTTCGTATTTTTCTACATACCCCTGCACATCACGGAAATGGACAAAAAATATCTTGCCCTGTTTTCCAAAATGCCGAATCGCGGTCGGTTGGTCGTCGGTCATAAGCGCAAAGTTGCCTTGGCAGAAGGTAAGTCCGCTTACCGGGCTGGGCACAAGGTCGATCAGTTTCTGAAAGTTTTCCACCGACCGCATGATGCGCCCGATACCGCGAAGCGGTGACAACGGCGGATCATCGGGGTGCATGGCAAGTTGCACGCCTGCCTCTTGGGCCACGGGGACTACCTTTTCGAGAAAATAGTGCAACGCCTCCCACATCCGGGATTCCGGCACTTCGCCATAAGGCGTCAGCGGCGCGTTTTTCATCAGCCCGTGGTCGTACCCGGTGACCATGGCCCCCCCACGCGAGGGGATTGTCGATGAGGTTCTCATCCAGTTGAGCACGGCCATCCAGTTATAACACCAAACCCGAATGCCCAGCCGTCCCATGTTGGACAGCATCGTGCAGACGATGTCAAGCTCCTCTTCCCGCCCCGGAAGCCCCATTTTAAGTCGGTCCATCGGTGGCGAACTTTCGATCGCTGACACAGTAAACCCGGCATCCTCGAAGGCAGTTTTCATCCGGACCAGCGGCATGAAATCCCACGGTTTGTCGTTGCCCTGGGCCGGAGGAAGACCCGCTACGGCATGGTTGACCCCGATCTGTTTTACTTGATCCCACAGCAGACTGGGCTGTGATCCGAGCATTTCGGCGATTTCGATCATGGGAGTGAGTCCTTTCGATGAGGCGGTCAGCAGACCGTCCCATTACCTGTCGTGTAGGGGCGGGCGGGACGACCGGCAGACCGCCCTTGCGGGGCCACCCGACCGGCGGCGGAAGGGGCGACGAGGTGGAGACGGTTTGCCGATCGCCCTATCCCAGCGACCGCACCGGATGTTGTTTGGCGCGTTCGAACAGATCGGCCCATTCTTGGGTGCCGTCATCATGATAGGGTTCGAGCCGAACGCCGTCTACGTGCGCGGGGCCGTGTCCCTGACTGAAATAGCCGTACCCCTGATGCATGGGGGCAAGATGGATGCGGCTGCCGTCGGGGTAGACGGTCGAGCAGACGATACGCGGCTGGGGCCGATCGTAGAGTTTGCCCTCTTTATTGAGTTCCTGAATCTTCGTATCCGGAATCCGATAGCGCTCCACTGCGGCTTCGTCCACCACGACGCCAAGCCCCGGTGCTTCCGGAACGCGGTGGTATCCGCCGACTACTTCGATGGGTTTTGTCAGCAACTGATGACTGTAGAGATTGACGCAAGTAATCGCCGGCCAAGTGGCATGGCTGAGGACGGCCCCCAGATGACCCGCCCATGTGGTCGTAAGCCCGTTGCCTACCAGTTGCAGCCAGAACGGCATGTTGGCCTCGGCGCTCAGCGTTCCCTGCCGAATGACCGCGGTCTTGCCCGCGCAGACGACAAATCCGTCGCATACTTCTTCGCGTACGGCGGTGAGATATGGGGGCGATCCGAAGTGCATGGCAATGGGGCGGCAGATGACCTGGCGCAACTGCCGGTTGCCCAGGATGTCGCTTTGTGGAATGGGCGATTCGAACATGGCAACGTTTGGAAACTGTTCCAGACGCCGCATGATCGGCATGGCTGCGGCGGCATTCTGCATCGTGGCGTTGGCGTCAAGATCTAGTTTGAAATACGAAGGCGTGACGGCGGCCATCGCTTCCACTTGCGCAAAAATATCCCACCAGGGACGCTGTTTGATCTTGAAGCTGGTATAGCCCAGCGCCACGGCGTCTTTGGCTTCTTCTGCCCAGTCTTCCGGCGAGGCGTCGATGGACCACCATGAAATGGGAACCCAATCCCGCACTTTGTGCCCCATCAGTTTGTAACAGGGGACGCCGAGCGCTTTGCCCACCACGTCGAACAGCGCCATCTGAAGCCCGGCGCCGAGACTGTCGTCGTTCATCATATCGGCGGGTGATTTACCGACGACCCGCTCCACCGCCGCGTCGGTCACCCGCGCCCAAGTGTAGTGGATCACCGTCTCACCCCACCCGGTAATTCCCGCGTCCGTCGTGACTTTACACAGTTCGAGAATCGCCCAGTTGTATACCTCCCGCTCCGTAATGCGAATCTGGCGGTCGGTAAAGGGCACATCCACCACGATACGTTCCACACCCGTAACTTTCATACGATCTCCTCAGATGGAAACCCGCGATTTCAATCGTGGGATGATCCACATAATGGGCGATTTTCCCGCCGCAATCCAAAATCCCCAATCGGTATTTTCTTTATATCAGCAGACATCCGGCGATCAGGACGAGGACCAGCGGTAGTGCGCCCATGCCTACGCCGGTTCCCCAGACGATCGACGAGAAGGGAATGGTGATGTGGGTTCCCGGCAGAGAAACGGTCAGCGTATCGCTATCGGTGATCCCGAGAGAAAGCGAGATGCCTAAGTACAGACAGGCCAGCAGGGCGATCCAGACGATGGCGTGACCGATATGCGAGAATCGTCCGCGCGACAGGTCTTCCGGAGCCATGATATCGGTGTAGAGCAGTCCCCAGCGTTTGACGCGGGGATAGAGGACGGGCAACAGGAAGGGGCCGAGAAGGGCGGCGGCCAGAAAGTTGTTTATCGTGATGAGCGGGGCCAGTACATGAAATGGCACGAGACCGAGCAGGTCCGCGCCCCATGCGATCTGGACGCCGCAGGCAAGGCTGGCCAAGAGCGTAATAGGAAGATAGCGCAACAGTCTTCCAACGGTCCACGGAACCGGTTCGTTTTGCGAAAGAAGCCGCCACGCCCGATACGGCAGATATCCAAACCAGAAATTGCCGAGCATACCAAAATAGCTGCCCAGACCGTAAGTTCCGCCAAACAGATCCCCGATCAGGTTTCCGAATGCCGCGCCCCATGCCCCGGCAGGTCCGAACATAAGCGAACAGATCACCGGAAATACGTTGGCCGGTCGCACCTCCGTAATGCCGGGGATGATCGTGACGAGTTTGAACGGAATCAAAACGGCGGCATACATCGCCGCCGTCAACGCCACCAGAACGACCATCCTGGTATGTTTCCACATCGTAAAGGCTTCCCGCACGTCCGTCTCCCGTCTGATTTGTCCTTCTCTATGCGTTGTGTTCCAGTTTCTTGATCTCGTCGCGGAGCCGTGCGGCGTCTTCGTAACGTTCTTCGTCGATGGCGGCCTGAAGCTGTTTTTTTACGGCTTCGAGCGAATTGTTGTCATGCGTTACGGGTTGCGCGGCGTTGAGTTTTTCTTTGATAGCCTGATTGATCTGGTCGAGGACCGCATCCGGCGTATTGTCGGATGCGTCCAAAACGGATTTCTGTTTTGACATGCGTTTCCCGGCGATGGCCATGACTTCTTCCATGACGTATATAGGGGCATTGACGCGCAGGGCGAGCGCGATGGCATCGCTGGGTCGAGAATCGATGACCACGGAGCGTCCGTGTGCGTCCGCGTGGATTTCCGCGACATAATAGGCTTGTTCGCGCAGTTCGGTGATGACGATGTATTCCACTTCGGCGCCGAGGTTTTCGAAGACCGATTTGAGCAGGTCGTGCGTCATGGGACGCGGTGGCGGTTCTTCGTCTTCGGCGATCTGCGACTTTATCGCGTGGGCTTCCGAGATCCCGATGGTCAACATCAGCATCATGTTTTCGTTTTCGTCCGTCAGCCAGAGGACGGGGGTGGGGTTGACCGGAAAAGGCGGGCCTACATCATAGACTTTTACTTTTATCATTGCCATAGCCTTTCTCTGGACCTGTCCTTAGGGTATGGATCGCCGCCGGACGGACAGGACGATACAGCAGGCCCGATTTTCGGATACGGACGGAGTTGATGGTTATATGGGTGCGATGGCGCATCTTGCGGGACCGGAGGCAAACCGACGAAACGGACGCAACCGGTTGCTTGGGAAAGCACGCCGGACGACGCTAGCCACGTTGTGTCGTGTATGATGGAGGTATAGATAATCGCGCAAGAGGAGTTGGTCAAGCTAAAAGTAAGGCTTCTAGCTTTTCTCCACAAGTCGGCGGCGAGAGAGAAAGCGGTAGGCGGCTTCGCGTTTTCCGGGGCTACGTCGCGCAAACAGCCGGTCGGTTCGGGCTTCCACCTGTGAATGGAGATGGGCACGCAGATACTCCCGGCGATGGTGCTCCCGGCATACGGTGATACCGTTTTCGAGCGTATTTTCGCCACCGAGCGAACGTGGCAGAAGATGGTGCGCTTCGAGTCTCTCGGTTTCTCCGCATCCTTCAAACTGACAGCGGTTGCCGTCGCGTTCCTTGACACGCCGTGCCCACTCTTTGAGCGAATAGCGGACCGATGCATCCGGTGGGGTCATACGATCTCTCCCGCGCCGCCCGACGGCTGACATACGTATACGTCCGCCGGGTACCCTGTTATCTGCGGATACTCCCGTCGTATCGCCGTTTCCAGCGTTTCGACAGCTTCGATTTTTACAAGCGCGATGGCGCACCCGCCAAACCCCGCGCCCGTCATCCGTGCACCCGCAACACCGTCACATCGCCGAGCGATGTCCACTAGCGTATCCAGTTCGCGACAACTGACTTCGTACAGATCGCGCAGACTGTCGTGCGAATCGTTCATCAACGCGCCAAGACGGGCAAAATCCCGTTTTATGAGCGTCTCCACACTCTGCATTACCCGGTCGTTCTCGCGGATTACATGCTCGCAACGACGGGCGACGATATCGGGCAAAACCGACCGATGGGCGTCAAACCGAGCGGGCGTCACATCCCGCAACGCACGGATGTTCTCGATATGCCGCCCTAACAGACGAGCGCCTTCTTCACACTCGCGCCGCCGCTCATTGTAAGCCGAGTCGGCCAACCCGCGTGGACGGTTGGTGTTGGCGACGATTAGCGCATAGTCCGGCGCGTCGAACGGGATGATCGTATAGTCAAGACTCCGACAGTCGATAAACAGAGCGGTGTGTGGCTGTGCCAAACGCGAAATAAAAGGATCCATGATCCCGCAGTTTACCCCGGCATACTCGTTTTCCGCCATCTGACACAGACGAGCTAACCGCGTACCGGGAATTTCGGTCTCCGCAAACGCGCACAGCATTGTCGCCGTAGCCATCTCGATCGACGCGGAAGAACTCAGTCCGGCCCCGATGGGAACGGTTCCCTGCACGACGCCGTCGCATCCGCGCAGAGCAACATGCTCACGCGCCAGCACCGCCGCGACACCGTAGGGATAACGGCCCCATCCCGTGTTTATCCGCGGCTCCATGCGATGGGTGTCGAAAACGACCGTTTCGTCAAAATCGAGTGCATGAAGACGGATCAGCCCGTCTTTGCGCGGAGTGGCGGCGATCGTCGTATCCCGGTCGATGGCGATAGGCAGAACAAACCCGTCGTTGTAGTCGGTATGCTCGCCGATCAGGTTTACCCGACCCGGCGCCCGAAACACCCGGATGTCCTGACCTTGCCCGTATCGTCGTCCATGTTCCTCAAGAATACGCTTCATGCGTTCGTTCATCTGCGCTCCAGACAAAGACGGCGGACCTGCTCGAAATACGCGAGCGCAAGCTCCGTACGATAATCGGGATAGGTCCACGGCATCGGTTGAAAACCACCGCGCTGATAGATAAGTGTTATCTCGGCAAAAATGCCGGCGCCGAGATAAAGCCGATGGCTGTAGTTTTTGGTCGTCGCCAGTACGAGTTGCGCGCCGTTGACATAACCGGGATCAAGGTTGGCCCCGCGTCCCGGAAGCCCGTCCGGACGCGGCAAACCGCACTCCATGACGTTGGAAGCCAATTTGATGTCAGCCAGTGCCTCCGGATCGACCGGCGTCGCCATACTGCAAAACCGTTTGATGAGCGAAGAACCCATCTCCGTGGCGTAGTACTCCGAAAAGGTAAAGGGATATATATCGCTTTCGGAGTCTACCGGCCCAAACGCCTCTTCCAGTCTACCGACAGCGCGATGCAACATCGCTTCGGTTTGTCCGGTGATCGCAAAAACAAGTTTTACCGGTTCGGGAACCGCTATGCCGCCCATACCACCCCAGCCCAAATTCGGCACTGTACAGCCGATTTTACAGGAGATATATTTTACCTGTTCGCAAACTACACAACATATACATGCAAAACAAATATATAGTATTTTGTGGGTGTGTCAATCTAAAATGTTGTGCAACAGGGAGATGAAAGACTTTTGCGTCGGTTTCGGATTTGAAACCCTAACCCTACTTAGGGATCTCGCCATGTCAACCCCTCTTATTCGAATGGTCCGGATATCGTGTATCGGTTTTATCCTATCGGGGGTTTTGTCCGTCTCCGCACAGGAAGAAGCCCCGGCAGGCAAGTTCTCGATCAGCGGGTATGTGGATGTCTATTACGTCTTCGATTTCTCCAGACAGCCGTCCAAAGACCGAGTTTTTACCACCATGCCGTATCGTCACAACGAGTTCAACCTCAACCTCGGGTTGGTCGACGCGCGATACGATGGCGAGCGGACACGCGGACGCATGGCGCTACATACGGGAACTTATGCCCAGTCCAACTATGCGCTCGAAACGCCGACGCTCCAACATATCCACGAAGGGTACGCCGGATTTCGTCTCGGCAAATCCGCCTGGTGGATAGACGCGGGTGTTTTCGGCTCGCATATCGGGTTCGAAGGCGCGATTACGATGCAGCACTGGACCTATTCCCGCTCGCTCATGGCCGACTACTCGCCTTACTACGACGCCGGAGTAAAACTGAGCGGTCCACTTTCGGCGAAAACCACCGCGACGCTGGTAGTCATGAACGGCTGGCAAAACATCAAGGAAACCAACGACGACAAGGCGTTTGGTACGCAAATCCAAACACAGCTCAATGACCGAGTACTGCTCAACTGGAGCACATTCGTGGGCAACGAAGCCCCAAATAGCGCACCTTCGCAGATCAGAATTTTTAACGACTGGTTTGCCCGAATTCGTCTCAACGACAAAACCGAAACCGCTTTGGTGTTTGATCTGGGTTTTCAGAAACGGGCAGTCGGCGGCGGATACGACAACTGGCATACTGCGGCTCTGCTGGCGCGTATTCAGACCGCGCCCCGCGTTGCAATCGGCGGTCGGGTCGAGTACTATATAGACAAAAAAGGGGTGATCATTGCCTCCGGAACCCCCAACGGGTTTCAGACATTGAGCGGTTCGCTCAATGTGGATTATGCACCGGCAAACAACATGCTGTGGCTGGTGGAAGGGAGAGTATACCGTTCAAAAGACCGTGTCTTTCCGGGTGTTTCCGGCGCAAAACGGTCCAGCGGTTTTATCGCCACGTCGATAGCGATCCTCATGAATTAGTCAAAAAATCAGGCAGCGGTTTCTTCGCATCCCGACGTGCGGGAGATATCCGCGCAACTCGCACAAAGCCAGGGGCTGGCTCGCACGGTTTCCGGGCGATTTGACTGGACCGCGTCTCTTTTTGCCGAGCGGTCCACATTTGACGCCCCCGCGCCGCTCGGCTATGCCCTCGGCGTCGTGGAACGGACCCGCGAACGCTACGGGTTCGATCTGCGTCGGTCGCTACGCAACGGGTTGCGTGTGGGCGCGTCGGTCAACCTGATCCATGCGGGGTTCTCACCGGGATTCTTGACCCCCGTCGATTTGGCCGACGCTCGGCTTTCGGTGTCGATTCCGTTGTTACGGGGACGGGGAACGGGGTATGCCGATGCGGAGGAACGCGTGGCACGTATCGACTTGCAAGGCGCTGAGATGATGCGTACACGGCTGCTATCCGAGGGTATCGCCTAAACGGCCGTAGGCGAGGTGGCGCTCGACGAAGCCCAGATCCGGTCGAAACGCGCCCTATCGCTTATCCATGCGGAAATGGCGTTGATTTTGGCGGATCTTCGGGCCAGCATCACCGTCTTTCATACCGCCAGCATCGCGGAAAAATCGCTCACAGCCGCTAGAGAAGACAAATCGGTATTGTTGCTTCTCGAAGAAAGACGATTTGACAAGACGCTGATGAATCGTTTGAAAGATACCATGCTGCTTCAGGATCGGCTCGCGGAACTCAAAATCTCCAGAATCCAGTCTCAGTGCGACCATGCGACGGCGCGGGTCCGGTTGCAACTGGCCACCGGCAATCTGTTCGAACAGGACGCACCTCTGTTGCCTTTTGACATCAAAAAATTGACGGCCCTGCCCTCTGTGGATTGACCATGCTCCGTTCGGCGTATGTCATGGCGTTTTTTACGCTTACCGTGGTCTTTTCGTCCCACTTTGCCACGGCCCAACCCAAGGACCGTATCGGCGGTATCGGACGCATACAGCCGGTGGGAGGTCTGCTCGAACTGGTCAGTCCTTCCGGCGATATCGTAGATTCGGTATACGTGCGTCCGGGCGACGTAGTGGAGGCGGACCTGTCGCGCATGGCCGTACTGTGGGACATCTACGATGGTGATCTGGGGCAAATAGCACCGGGAATGAAAGCTACCGTGACCGGAAACGGATTTCCGGGAAAACTGGAGGGTGAGGTCGTCTCGGTAGACCGAATCGTCCAGATGCCCGCGCAGACGGCAAAAGTCCATATCCGTTTGCTCAGGAATACCCCCGCAGACAAGTATCTCAACATGCAAGTCAACGTCTCCATACAGACCCGCCCCTGAAAGAAGTTTGAAGTTTGAAGGGAGAAGTTTGAAAGGTAAATAGTCGGTCCAAACGGTATTCTTCCTTTTCGCGCTTCACTCTTTGACGGAGACGCCTATGCCCTCCTGTACAAACGTAACGGGTAGCCTTTTACGGTTTTTTTTGCTGATAGGTCTTTGTATCTTCGGGATGTCGTCCTCGGCGTGGGGTCAGCAAGACGGAGACCATACGGTGGTCGCACGCGAGATCGCTACCGCGCCCCTTATCGACGGCGCGCTTGACGAAGCGGTGTGGACGTCGGTTCCGCCCTCCCTCGGCGAATTGGTCCAACAGCGGCCCGACGAAGGACAACCCGCCTCGCAAAAGACCGAGGTGTGGATCGCTTACGACGCTACCGCTCTTTATTTTGCTTTCATGTGTTACGACGCCCAGCCAGACGCCGTCATTTCCAACGAAATGCGGCGTGATGCGGACCTTTCGGATGACGATACGATAGAGATCATCCTCGATACGTTTTTTGACCGACAGAACGGATTTCTCTTTTCCACCAATGCGGTTGGCGGCCGTTTCGACGCACAGGTGCGCAACGAGGGCGCGGGCATCACGCGCGGTCAGCGCTCCCCCACCGGACGCCCGATCACCAGCGAAAACTTTAACGTAGACTGGGACGGGGTATGGACGACCGCGGCCCGCCGTCTGTCCAACGGATGGTCCACCGAAATCGCCATTCCGTTTACCACACTCCGGTACAAAAAAGGGTCCGACGTTACGTTTGGGATGAATATCCAGCGCCAGATTCGTCGGCGCAACGAACAGGCGTTCTGGACTCCCGTACCACGTCCGTATTCCATTTTCAAACTCTCCAGCGCTGGACAGCTCAGGGGCATACGCCTGCCCGAACCCAAACGCAATTTCAAAGTAAAACCTTTTGGGCTAATCGGCGCGCAGAGCGACTTTACCCGGACCGATGCGCGTCGTAACGAAGGCAAATGGGACGGCGGCGCAGACATCAAATACGGGCTTACTTCGAACATCGTGCTGGACGTGACGCTCAACACCGATTTTTCGCAGGTGGAGTCGGACGAAGATCAACTTAACCTGAGTCAGTTTAGCCTGTTTTTCCCGGAGAAGCGCGAATTTTTTCTGGAAAACGCTGGGTTGTTTAGCTTTGGGTCGGTACGGGTGGGGCCATCGCGCGAAATGGAGATGTTTTTTAGTCGGCGTATTGGTCTGTTTAACGTAGCGGGGAACGATACACGCGAACAGCCTATTCTGGGGGGCGCACGGGTGACCGGCAAGGCGGGGCGTTTTAACGTCGGCCTGCTCAACCTGACCGCCGACGAAACCCGTTTTAAGAAAACGGTGGGCGACACGCTCGCGCCAATGACCAACTTTACGGTAGCGCGTATCACGCGAGACATTTTTCTCAAATCGAACATCGGCGTCAGTATGATGAACAAACAGACCGGGAAGGACAATCGCTACAACCGAGTCGTAAGCGCCGATATGAACCTCGCCTTTGGCGATCATTTTACCTCAAACGCCTTTTTGTCCGGCTCTTTTACGGGAAGCGACAAACCGCACCCCGACGGAACGGGTATCGCGGGCATGCTGATCGCCGAATGGCGTACCAACCTGTATCAGATTCGTGGCGGCTACCGCGACATGGCCGTGGATTTTAACAACGAATTCGGTTTTATTCGACGAACGAACATCCGAGCGTATGACGGCTTTCTCGCGCTTACGCAGGAACCTAAGGGCAGCATACTTCGCCAAAACTTTCCGCATATCAACTTTACCTTGCTTACCGATCACAAAAACACGCAGGTGTCCCGGCGAGAGCATTACGGATATACCTTTATCTTCCGGGATGGGACGCAGACCGAGTTGGCCGTCAACCGCCAATTCGAAAAAGTAACCGCTCCTACTCCCATACTCCGCGTACCTCTCAAATTGGGCAGCCATAGTTTTACCGACGTGTTCTATACGTTTTCGTTCAACCCGAGCAAACCGGTGTACGGGAGTGTAAACACGACAATAGGGCAATTTTACGACGGTAAACAGTGGCAGGTTACGGTAGAGGGCGGGATACGTTTTGGTTCGGCCCTTAGCATACAGCCGCATTATCAGTATCAGAAAATCTCCCTATCCACGGGAAAGGCAAAAGTCCACTTGCTCACTACACGGCTCAACTATTCGTTTTCCACACGGTTTTCCACTCGCGCCCTTATCCAGTACAACAGCCTTACCCGTGAGATCAACACCAACTTCCGGCTTCGGTTTCTTACTACCCCCGGAAGCGATTTGTTTATCGTATACAACGAACGCCGCGTCACCGAGGATACGACGTTCCTTACCACGACCATCGACCGACTCGGAACCAGAGACCGTACGATCGCCGTTAAGGCGACCTATCTGTTTGAGTTGTAGCGGAACGCCACATCGGAGAGACCTCTATGGGATTTATTGAAACGACGCATCCGCCGCAAATACAAGGCCGTCTTGGCCCGGCAACCGTTACTATCCTCGGCGCAAAAGGCCTGCGACTGACAAAGCTCAACAGCTTTCATTTAGACGAAGGCCCCGATTTTTCATGGCTCAATGTGTATCGTACGCTGGCGGACGGCAAACAACTGGAAGTCGTTAGGGATCGTACCCCGGATGTCTTTTGCGTGTCGGGTGGGGATGCGGAGGTTCGGTGGGGCGCATCCGGCGATTTTCAGGGCGAGGTGGATGTCCGCTACCGTCTTGACGAAGCCGCCGCATCGGTGGATGTGCAGTTTAGCGCCCGTCTTTTTGCCGCTTGCTCACGTTTCGAAATGTTTATCTCCAGTTATTTTACCCCGTATTACACACCTCGTTATGCGGTCGCCGACACTCGTCTGTTTCCGGAAAAACTTTTCTGGTACGAAAAAAAGTGGTTCGCAGAAGGCGAGAACGAAACATGGACACGCGATACGCAGGTGGAAACGGTTTTTCGGGACGGCAGATGGGCAACCGGATTTCCTGTCAACTGGCGGGTCGGTCCTCATTACGCTTTTCCGCTTATGATTCAGGAACACCGCTACGGTCATGCGATCTTGCTTATGGCACGCAGGGAGGACTGTATCGGCATATCGGGTCTGAACAGCTATCACAATTCACAGTATTTTCACCTGTTTGGCAGGGACATAGCGGCGGGGGAGAAGGTTTCCGCCGACGTGCGCATGACGCTGGTTACCCGTTGGGAAGATTTGCAACAGGAGGCGTTGGCACGCTACGAACAATGGGTGGGCGTTTGAGCGAACGGAAAGACGGGTGTTTGCTTTGCCGTGTTTGGAAGACCGAATACGCTCTGTAGCTTGATGCGGGGAGGCTCAAGGGCTGGGGATTTGCATGTCCACAACCGGAGGTAAGATCTTGGATACACTCAATATGGGCGTCGTCGGATGCGGATGGGCGGGGCGACAGGCGGTCGTTGCGGCAACCACGGTTCCGGGGGTGCGGGTTGCGGCGGTAAGCGATTCCGTGGAAGAACTCCGCAACGGCGTTGCCGATGAATTTTCCGTGGACCGCCGACACGCAGGCTACGAAGAACTGCTGGCGGACAAGGGTGTCGAAGCGGTGTATTTAGCGGTCAACCCGGTGATGCGCTACCCGATGGTGCTGGATGCGCTTGCCGCCGGAAAACACGTCCTCGTTCAGAAACCCCACGCGGTACGAGCGGAACATATCCTCGAATTCGAACGTGCGGCACAAAAAAGCGGAACCACGCTTCAGTTTTGTTATTTCATGCGGCATTTTCCCCAAAACCGCAAGATACGCGCCGCTATCCGGAGTGGACGCATCGGCGAACCCTATCACGCCCGCATCTTTCTCAAATGCAACATGCTTCCGCCCGCCGAAGGCATCACCCGGTGGCTTCAGGTGTACGGTCAAAAAGGCGGGGCGCTCGGTCAGCACGCCTCGCACGAGTTGGACCTTGCCTGGTGGTGGATGGGCCGTCCGGAACCCCGGTGGGCGTTTGCCGTAAAACACGCCGTATATCCGGTGTATGACGGTCCGGAAGGTCCCGCCGAAGACTATTTCTCCGGCATGATAGGCTTTGAAGACGGAAAAACGATACAGATCGACTGTTCACGCTGGCTGCACAGCGATACACCCACGGTCGTCGAGGTGTACGGCAGTGCCGGCGCGGTGTCGAACCGCGCCATCTCACGGTTTGTCGTCGGACGTTTTGCCGTCGAGGAGATCGACGAACCGCTCGATGTCGTCCATCCGGCCCCGCCCGATCCTGTACCGACTTTTTACTACGAGATCTCCCATTTTGTCGGGGCGGTCGCGGGCGAAGTCAAACCCGAAGTGGATGCGCGCGACGCTTACCGGTTTATGAAAATCCTCGACGCGCTCTACGACAGCGCGTCGAGGGGGGAGAAGGTTTTTATCGTATAGCTATCCTCTTACCAGCCCTTTCACTACACCCGCGACGTGTTCGGGTGTAAAGCCGAATTTCTCCTGAAGCGTCTTGAGCGGAGCCGACGCGCCAAAAGTGCGCATCCCCACGATCTTGCCTTCCAGCCCCACATAGCGTTCCCACGCCATGGTAGACGCCTGCTCCACCGCCACCCGCGCCCGGACCGACGGCGGGATCACCGCGTCCCGGTAGGCCTTGTCCTGATGTTCGAACAGTTCCCACGACGGCATGCTGATCACCCGCGTCCGGATACCCTCTGCCGTAAGCCGCTCGTAAGCGTCCACACACAACCCCACCTCGCTGCCGCTTGCCATGAGCAGTGCCTCCGGGTTGCCGTCCGTCGCATCGGCGAGGATATAGGCTCCTCGCGAAACACCGGAGGCCGGGCCATATTTGCCGCGGTCCAGCGTCGGCAGGTTTTGCCGTGACAAAATCAGCGCCACCGGCGTATGATGAAACTGCATGATCGTCCGCCATGCTTCGGAGACTTCGTTGGCATCGCCGGGGCGCAGGACCACCAAATGCGGGATGGCACGGAGCGAGACCAATTGTTCGATAGGCTGATGGGTTGGCCCATCCTCACCCACCCCGATCGAGTCGTGGGTAAAGATGTGTATGGTCGGTATTTCCATCAGCGCGCTGAGCCGTATGGCAGGCCGGGCATAGTCGCTAAAGATGAGAAAACCGGAGCCGTACGCCCGGATTTTGCTGAGCGACATGCCGTTGACGACCGCGCCCATCGCGTGCTCGCGAACGCCAAAGTGAAAGTTGCGCCCCGTCTCGTCCGCCGTAAAATCCCCGGCATCGTCAAAGGTAAGCCGTGTATTGGTAGAGGGCGCCAAGTCCGCCGCACCCCCCATGAGCCACGGGACGTTTTTTGCAATCGCATTGAGCGCCTGTCCCGAAGCGATGCGTCCGGCAACGCCTTTGGGGTCTGTGGGAAACACAGGCAGGTCGCTGTCCCATCCCTCCGGCAGTTGGCGTTTCTGCATCCTTGTCAGATGGTCCGCAAGGTCCGGATGCTGGGCGCTATAGGCGTCGAACCGGGCACCCCAGTCCGCATGAAGCGATGCGCCGCGCGCGCCAATACCGGCGCTGAAATGCGTGACGACCTCGTCCGGAACCCAAAACTTTGCGTCTTCGGGCCAGCCATAGTTGCGTTTGGTAAGCCGAATTTCGTCTTCGCCCAGGGGACTGCCATGCGCGGCGTGTGTATCCTGCTTGTTGGGCGCGCCATAGGCGATGTGGCTGTCCACAATGATCAAAGTAGGACGGTCGTCCGTCTTTTTGAAGGTGTCAAAGGCACGTTGGAGCATCTCCAGATCGTTGGCATCGCCTACACGAAGCACATTCCAGCCGTAGCCGAGAAAACGGGTGGCTACATCCTCGCTAAACGCCCACGCGGTATGGCCTTCGATGGTGATTTTGTTGTTGTCGTAAATCCAGCACAGGTTGGATAGCCTTAGATGCCCGGCCAGTGAAGCGGCTTCCCCGGTAATCCCCTCCATCATGCACCCGTCGCCGCACAGCGCATATACGTCATAGCCAAACATCTCGAAACCGGGGCGATTGAAATAAGACGCCATCCACCGACTGGCAATGGCCATGCCGACGCTGGTCGCCACCCCCTGACCAAGCGGGCCGGTAGTCGTCTCGATACCCGACGTCCAACGGTATTCGGGATGCCCCGGACATTTGCTGTCCAACTGACGGAAGTTGCGGATGTCGTCGAGCGAAACGGACACGCGGCCCAACGTTTCGTAGTCCGGATCGACGGCCTTTACACCCGTAAGATGCAACATGCTGTAGAGCAACATCGAAGCATGTCCGACGGACAGGACAAAGCGGTCCCGGTTGGGCCATATCGGGTCTTCGGGGTCAAAACGCAGATACCGTTGCCACAGCGTATATACCACCGGGGCAAGCGCCATGGCCGTACCGGGATGACCCGAGTTGGCAGCCTGCACTGCGTCCATCGACAGCGTTCGGATGGTATTGACGGCCAGCAGATCGAGGTCTTTCGATGTATGCATAACCGGAAGCTCCTTAGGGACGGTTAGGATTTTCAGACGATGGACTACAAACAAATGCCCGTAACGCTACCGGGTTTCGGTAAACAGTCGGACAAAACGGGTATAGGTATTTCCGATCATAGTGACGGCGGCTTCGCGGTTGTGTTTTCCGTCCCGAAAACCGGTCAGGGCGTCCCAGAATACCGTCCGTCCCACCGCAAAGCCTATCACGCCGGACACAGTCCCCCCTACACACAGCCAGTGGTCCACTTTTTCCGCATTTTCGCCGCGTCCCAGCACGATCATGCCCACACGGTCACGTCCGCCGTGCCGTGCCTGCTGGACGATCGCCCGGTACTGCGAGGATTCGTCCAACCCCTCCAACTTCCAGATGTCTGCCTCCACACCCGCGTTCTGGAGTTCGGCGATGGCCTGTTCCATAAGCCCGGCGCGCGTCTCCAGATCATAGCGTTTTCGGTCGCCGCCAAGCCGCGCAAGCTGCTCGTCCGTCGGTGGAACCAGCAGTTCGAACATGTATTTGTGCCCATGTTGGTGGCAATAGTCGCTCAGCCTGGCCAGCCGATCCGCCTGTCTGCGGTTTGTCTCGCCGTTCGCTTCGACGTTGTAGCGGACCAACACCTTGACAAAATCGGGACGAAATCGGGCGATGTGTTCGCCAAACTGTTCCCCGTATTCGAAATCAAATTCGTTCTGCCCGCTTTTTTCCGCACACATAGCCAGCTTGATGCCCTGTTGGACGGCATCCTCGGCACATTCGGCACCAAACTGCTCGTCCACCAATATGGCGGCCTTGTCTTTTGGCGCGCCGCCGGCAAGCGCTTCGAGCAGTCCATCGTAGACGATACGCTTGTAGGAGGCAACCAGACGGGTTTCGTCGTCGGTCGGCTCACGGTCGCGTATCCCGAACATCTGCGCCTGAAACGACCCTCTGTGGTCGAAGGGCATGACAAACAGCGGTTCCGTATATCCTATTGACGCGCGATCCATACCGTTCTCCTTTTGTTTATCCCTGTTCCCGCATATAGGCGTCCACAACGGTTTCAACCTGTCCGGGGTCGTCTACGATCCACCGGAGGTCCAACAACCCGCTGTCATGGACGCTGGCGCGCGTCAGGTCGGTCGTTACGGCGATACACCCCATCCCCGCGTTGAGCGCGGCCTTTACACCCGAAGCGGAATCTTCGATCACCAGACATGCTTCGTGTGTTACCCCTAGTCGGCGCGCGACGAGGTAATAAATCTCCGGGTTCGGTTTGCCATAGGTCACCTCGTCCCGCGTGGCGATCTCGTCAAGATGCGGGGCGATACGCAGAATATCCAGCACCCGCCGCGCCTGTTTGCCGTGCGACATGGTTGCCAGACCGGTCCGGTATCCCTGGCTTTTCACTCGCTGGAGCAGTCCCGTATTGTGCGGCAGGAGGTGGTCGTACAGCACCTGATGGTCCGAAAGCATCTCTTCATAGATATGCAGACGAAGATGGACATACGCCTCTTCGGGCGTGGCGTCGTCCAATTCTACCATCCGGCTTTTGGCAGACTCCTCCAGTTCGAACCGTTTCATTAGAAACTTGACGACATCCTGCCGCGAAAGCCCTACCACCTCACCAAAAGCGGCGATCACCTCGGCTTCGGTAAGATCGGCAGGTCGCAACTGCACGGCTGCCCGCGCGTACGATATGGCTTTCAGAATCTCCGTCTGTACCAGCGTTCCATCCAAATCGAACAGAAAAGTGGTGATCATGACGGCTCCGAAGAAAGGGGAAGTTTGGGAAAATGCAGAAGGAGATAGGTTGTTTTCACAATGTACATGGAGGACGGTAAGTTTCAAGCAAATTACTCATGAAGTATTGCGAAAGGGTGTGGCCTTCCTGTTGCCACCGGCACGCCGCACTCGTATATTGTGACCGGTCGCAGAATTCGTATCCCTTGCGAGGTATGGCAATTCGCTATGAGGTGCCGACTACATCGTTCTCACCCAGCGCCCCAACTACCAGGCCGAGGTCGGCAGGCGCAACGAGGTCGAGCGGGCGGGTTATATTCAGGCGAACAAGCTTCGGTTTCTCCGGCCCTATCAACTCAGTGCCATCCAGTGTCTTCAGGCGGCAGTCAGAGACGACAAGGCCCGCTTTCTGTTCGAGATGGCGACCGGAACGGGCAAGACACTCACTGCCGCAGCCGTCGTCAAGCTGTTCCTGCGCTCCGGCAACGTGTCGCGTGTCCTGTTCCTGGCGGCCGTTCTGGCGTGGCTTTTGCCGACCTGCCGGATCGATATGGGCGTGGCTTCGGTGTGGTCAACCTCAGCCAGATGAAGGTGTTCTACCTGGCCTGGCCAATTCTGCAGACACCGTCTGCGGAATTCCTCCTCACCGGTCTCGCCGCGGGGTTCCCATTTCCCTGGTCGGCCTATGTGCGCCTGCTGGAGGTGAAGGATGCACACGCACGAGCCTTGGATCTGCAGAAGGAGATCGTGGCGGAGATCAAGGGCTACGAAGAAGAGATCAGGAATTACGAATTGCAAATTAAGAATTGCCGAGACAAAATTGCTAAGGCGGTAAACAAGGTATGGGAAATCGGTGAAGAGTGAAAACGTCATCCAGACAAAAAGCTATGCCTTTGCGGTACGGATCGTGAAGCTCTATCCGCACTTGGCAGTGGAAAAGAAAGAATATGTTTTGTCCAGACAGGTTCTGAAGAGTGGAACCAGCATCGGAGCCAATGTTGAAGAAGCCATCGGGGGACAATCCCGGTCCGACTTCCTTTCCAAGTTATCTATCGCCTACAAGGATGCACGGGAAACCTCCTATTGGCTCCGCCTGCTCAGGGACACGGACTACCTTACCTCCTCCCAGTTTGAGAGTATTCATACAGAGGCCGAAGAACTTTGCCGCATTATCTCAGCCATCCAAAAATCCACCAAGAGGAAGCAAATGGATCATTCGTAATTTCAAATTCGTAATTGTCTTGTGCTGCTCAACGCCAACCGCGAACTGATCGTCCGCGTTTACTTCTTTCAAAACTTCCCCTTCACACTTTTCAGGGACTTTTAATGAACCTTTTCAACGTCAGAGACTACGGCGCTTCCGGGGAGCCGTCACAGGACGCCGGTCCGGCGATACAGGCGGCGATCGATGCCTGCGCCGCATCGGGCGGAGGGATGGTCTATTTCCCACCCGGGCGGATACACCACCGGCACGCTCTATCTGCGTAGCCACGTCCGTCTTTTTGTCGAATCCGGTGCGACGGTCTATTCGTCCAGAAACGCGGTACATTATCCGAAAACGGCGCTGTTCTACGGAGAAGACGTAGAACACATCACCCTCGAAGGCCGAGGTGTGATCAACGGACGAGGAGAGTACGAATGGCGGTTGACCGACCATGACGACCGGTATATCCTTCCCAATCAGCGGCGGATGGAAGCGCTCGGCAAACACCTTATGCGCGCTTTTCCCAAACCCGACTTTATCGGCAATCTGGTCCTTTTGCTCCGCTGTCGGGACGTGCTGATTCAGGACCTTTCGTTTATCGACTCGCCTTCGTGGACCATGCATCTGTGCGCCTGCGAACGGGTGATCATCGACCGGGTCTATGTCCGCACAAGCAAAAAGTCCGGTGTTTGGGCCGACGGTATCGACCCAAACGGCTGCCGCGATGTGCGCATCTCCAACAGCACCATCGACACGGGTGACGACGCCATCGTGTTTTACTCCAACAGCGTCTACGGTCCGGCGCTGCCGTGCGAGAACATCACCGTCAGCAACTGTCGTCTTTCTTCGGCTTCGAGCGCGCTCAAGTTCTGCGACGGCAACGAAAATTGTGTGCGAAACGTGACGATAGACAACTGTGTCATTTCCGAATCCAACCGGGGTATCGCCTTTATGGTATTCGACGGCGGATACGTAAGCGACGTGGTCATTTCCAACCTCACCATCGACTGTCGGCGTTATGACTGGTTCTGGTGGGGCGAAGGCGATCCGCTTCATTTTCGCGTCATCCAGCGGAGCGAAATCCACCCGGAGATCAAACGTCCCGACGAACCACCGGTGGGCAGTATCCGCAATGTGCTGATCAAGAACGTGCTGGCGCGGGGCAAAGGTCCCAGCACGATACAAGGTCATGCGACCAGCCTGCTTGACGGCGTGACCTTTGAAGATGTCAGACTCATTTTGTCCACCGATCCGGACGCGCCATACGACAATGCTTCGCACGGGATGATCGTCGAACATGCGCGAAATCTTAGGCTGGACCATGTGGAGGTGGTCTGGGAAAATCCGTTGTCGGAGAAATGGCAGATCGCGCTGTCGCTGGAGGATATACAGGGTCTCGAACTGTCCGGATTCAGAGGGCGAGGCGCGCATCCCGGTCATCCTGCGATCCGGATGCACCGAGTGGAAAAGGGCGAAGGATGAAAAAAGCGCGCCGCCCTACGCTCCGAGATTCTTACTGGCTTGACCGGCCTTACACGCCCGCCGCCCCCCTCGAAGGAGAGGTGGACGTGGATGTCGCCGTGAGCGGCGGCGGTATCACCGGCGTGACGGCGGCGCTGTTTTTGGCGGAGGCTGGCGCGCGCGTGGCGGTGTTCGAGCGCCGCGAAGTCGCTACAGGCGCATCAGGACGCAACGGCGGGTTTTTGCTGGCCGGCACGCACGAATACTATGTCGAAGCGGTCGAAGAGCTTACCGATCGGTATGGTTCGGAAGGCCGGAGATACACGGCGGCGGCGTGGCATTTAGCGCTTGAAAACCATCGACTGATGACCGAGATCATGACGCGCTACGACATCGACTGCGACTATCGCAGGAGCGGGAGTTATATCGTCGCCATGAGCCGTCCGGACCGAGGTTCGCACCCGCGACCCGTGGACCGCATCGCCGAATCCTATCATCTGATGCGAGAAGACGGTTTCGACGTAGCGGTGTTGAACAGGGAAGCCATCCGCGATCTGCTCAAAAGCCCGATTGTCGAGGGGGCGCTACGCAATGGGTTCGATGGGGAAATCCATCCGGTAAAATACGTGCGTGGCGTGGCGGAGGCGGCCAAAAAACAGGGGGCGTTTGTTTTCGAGCATACTCCCATCCTGTCGATCACGCGGGACGGTCTCCAGTTTCTGCTGCGCACTGCTGCCGGACAGGTCCGTGCGGACCGCGTTCTGCTCGGTATGAACGCCTATACCCCGCAGTTGGACGAAAGCTATGAAAAACGCATCGTCCCTAATCGGGGCCAAGTATTTACCACCGAGCCGATTTCGGAGCGGTTGTTTGACGGCGTCTTCTATGCCAACGACGGATGGGAATACTGGCGACAGTTGCACGACGGGCCAAACGGCGGAGGTCGTCTCCTGTTTGGGGGGTCGCGTAACCACCATATACCCGCCGAACGCGGGTATCATTTTATGAGACGAAACGGGCGGCTGATCAAAACGTACAGAGGATACCGGGAACGCCCGACCCAAGCGGTGCAGACTTCGAACGACCGGGCGTTCGACCGGACTTTTCCCGGTCTGGCAACTCTCGAACGGACGCACCGTTGGGGTGGGGTGATGGGGTTTTCTTACGACAGCAGTCCGTTTGTCGGGGAAACCGATACACCCGGCATCTACGTCATCGCCGGTTTTACCGGGCGGGGCAACGCCTATGCGACGGCCGCAGCGCGGCTGATGACGGATCGGCTTGTCGGGCGTGACGGCGAAATGGAAGAGCGGTTTACGAGGGTGCGGTCCGTGTTCGATGCACGGCGGGGAGAACGATAAAAAGCCGCAACCGGTTTAGCGTGCGGCGCGATGCCGATCGATCCAGTAGCCCCAGAAAATCAGGAGCCATATCGCCAGCCCCGCGCCCGCAATGACGACAGGGTCGTCCGGTGGAGGTGGTCCGAGGATATTGGCCGCGTAGATGCCCGCCAAAAAGACCATCAGCCCCCAAAAGGAATACCGCCCGGTACGGTCCACCGGACGGGTCGCCCGTAGATAAATGGCGATGCCGATCACAAACAGCGCGCCTTCTGTCACCAAGGTGGCCGGAAGCGAATTCCACAGCCCCAGCCCGACAAGCGTTTTGCTACCCGGATACAACGGCAGGTCGGGGCGGTGGGTAATGGCGTCCAGCGCCCAATGGCTCAGCACCACCGCACCGGTCCATACTGATCCTCTGCCGTAAGGCCGGAACTTTCTATACAGGATGACAAATACAAGGCTCCAGACAACCGCCATAAGGAGGCTGTGGGAAAACGGATAGTCGATAAAATCGAACGGCGCGACACCGCTTCGTTCCGGTATGACGCGAACCTGCTCCCACCCGGCCAACAGAAAAACGGGCCAGAGCAAGTCCAGCCACTGGGCCGCCATAAAGAGCGTGCCGAGCGAGGGTTTCGGAGCCGCTTTTTTGGCGCAGAGCGCCACAGCAAAATGTCCTATGAACAAAATCGTCTCCGAGCGCGAAACAACACCGATACAGGAGCAAACGGGTATTCCCGAAACAGAGCGAGTCGGATAGCGCAAACCAATATATCCGTTTTGTGATTTTGTACAACAACAATCTCCCACAAGTCGATGTTGTCCGTTTTGTATCTGCAACGACCATAGAAAGGAATGGGCATGTCTTTATCGCTGTTGCCGAGTCTTTCCTTTTCCACAGACGAGTATCGCGCCCGCGTCGCCGCCGTACAGCACCGTATCGCGGAGGCTGGGCTCGATGCCCTGCTGTGTCATTCGTTTCCCAATATCTGTTATCTCACCGGTTTCGAAACCGTCGGTGCGCACAAATACTTTATGCTGGTGATCCGCCCCGAAGGCGAGCCGTCGCTGTTGACACAGGATTTCGAGGCGCATAACGGACGCATCAGTTCATGGTTGACCGACACCATTGTTCCACATTCGCTGTGGGACGATCCTATCGATGCTTCGCGTGATCTGCTTTGTTTGCTAAAGCTGGAACACGGGCGTCTTGGTGTCGAGATGGACGCAACCACCCTGACGCCCGACCGTTACCGCCGTCTCTGCGCGGCGCTGCCCGATGCCACGCTGATCGACGCTTCCGGAACCGTCGAAGACGTGCGGCTGATCAAGTCGCCGACAGAACTTGGCTATATTCGTCGGGCGGCGTATTTGAGCAGCACCGGCATGGCGGCAGCGATCGACGCGGTCGTCGAAGGGGGAACGGACAACGACGTGGCGCGGGCCAGTTACGACGTCATGATCGGCGGCGGAAGCGAATACATGTGTTATGCGCCCATCGTGACCGTCGGGCCGCGCTCCGGCATCCCGCATTCCACGCACCGACGCATCACGCTCCGTCACGGCGATCCGGTATTTATCGAGGTCGGTGCCTGTATCGCCCGCTATAGCGCGCCGATGATGCGGACAGCAGTCATAGGACCCCCGTCCGATCAAGTACGGCGGATGGCGGACGCCTGTATCGCCAGCGTCGAGACGATGATCCAACAAATCCGGCCCGGTATCGCGGCACGCGAGGTAGCGCTCGAATCTCGACGCTGTGTGGCCGATGTCGTGGCCAAAGGACTGATATGGCACGGGTATTACGGCTATACCATCGGGTTGGGGTTCCCCCCCGAATGGAGCGACGGGCCGGGGGCCATCGCTGAAAACAGCGATCTCGTGCTTCGCCCCGGCATGGTTTTTCATTGCAGTACATCGCTCCGTCAAGCGGGTGTATGTGGGGTCGCCTTTAGCGAGACGATCGCCGTGACCGAAACCGGGTGCGAAGTGATGACGCAAGGGACGAGGGAATTGGTGGTAAAGGACACATAGACACGTAAGGGCGGATGAATGCGCCCTGTTATCAAGGAGAAAGAAGAAATGAAATACGAAATCATCGCCGAAGGATTTGTCACACGGCGTTCGGAGAGCGGACCAACCTCGGTGGCGGCTTGTTCGCGGTGCGCGATAACGGAGGACGGCGAAATCGTATGTACGTACGCCGTGCAGGAGACGCTGGGGCAAAACGATTTCAAACAGATGCTTTCGCGGTCGCGCGACGGCGGAATTACGTGGGAAGAACAAGGGTTTCTCTGGTCGCATCTACACGACCGGTATTCGCTGATTGGCTCGATAAGCCGCGCGCTGGACGGCGAGCTGTTTCTCTACGGCATCCGCATCCCCATCGATATCCCCGGTGAATCGTTCTGGTCGGAGGCCACTCAGGGGATGAAACAGAACACGTTGTTTATCGCCTCATCACGCGACGGCGGGCGCGTCTGGACCGATCCGCATCCTGTGGTGCTGCCCGCGCCAGGTTCCGCCGAAGCCCCCGGTCCGCTGACGATCACGCGCTCCGGCGCATGGATATGCTGTTACGCCCCGTACAACACTTTTGATCCACAGGTGGTCGTAGACAAAAACCGAGTCGTATATATGCGGAGCGAAGACAGGGGCAAAACATGGACATCCGGCGCGGCGCTCCGGTTTCCGGAAACGGACTCGAACGCCGCCGAAGCGTGGGTGATCGAATTGGCCGACAAACGGCTGGTATCTACATGCTGGCATATCAGCAACCGCGAAGGCGTGGACTATCCAAATGCCTATGCCGTGTCGCACGATGACGGAAAAACGTGGAGTGCGACGGGGTCGACAGACACGTTGGGCCAGTCCACCGGGCTTGCCACGCTCCCCGACGGACGCGTGTTGTTTGTGTACAACCAGCGTAGACACGGGAAACCGGGTGTCCGCATGGCGGTGGCCGATCCGGACGAGCGAGGGTTCCACACCGTATTCGACGATCTGATTTGGCGCGCCGCATCCCGAACACAGGGCAACACATCCGGAGAACATACCGAGTGGACCGATTTCTCGTTTGGCGAGCCGTCCGTCCTTCCATTGCCCGACGGAACGCTGTTGGCGACGCTGTGGGTCGTTCAGCCCGAAGGACGGGGGATTCGGTATGTAAAGCTAAAAATTTCGTAACATCGTCTCATCCTTCTCATATCCCCGGCACGCGGCCCGCATAACCGGTCAGTTCGACATATCCTAGGCCGCGTACGGGATTTCCTTGGTCCTTTCCTTCTACTTTTACACTCCCTTCCCAGTACACCACGCCGATCAGACTACCCGTGCCGAGTTCCTGGTTTTTTACCGTCGGTGTCACGGTCAGTTCCATCCCTTCCGACGGCACACGCACCGTCCACCCGGAAGGGTATGCGGCGCGGGTGTACGGACTTTCCCATGTTCCGGTCGGCGCGATCTCGAAACCGCTACGATCCAGATGCCGCCATGACCCGTCCGTGTCCACGACCGTACCGCTCGACACCGGTTCGTATGTCCCGTCTTTGCGCCGCATGAGATACAGCATGAGTTCGCGCCGGTTGTCCAACTGTATACTAAACCAGTCCCACCCCTGTTGTTGCGGCGTAAGCTGATTCGATCCGAATTCGTGGTCCATCCACGAAAGCCCGGTTACGGGGATTTTTTTGTCGTTCAGGGTCAGTGTTCCCGAAGTCGCCATGCGTGTCAGCGAATAGTAATGCGAGGCACGACCCTCCCCTTCGGCTTTCCGGCTTACGCCGTCATGTCCGTGGATTACGGGGGGTTTTTCGGGTTTGAGATCAAGCGAGATCGTTGCCATGGCGGAGGATGCTTCCAACCGGTGTGTGGTGCTGTCCGTGAGACCGGCGGACCAGTCGCCGATCCAGACGCGGTAGCGGTCCTCCAGCGCCCCGGCCATGTCGAGCGCGGGGCGGGCGATGTTTTCGGTATGATAAAATCGGTTGCCGTTTTGGTCTGTCACGGCAAAATGCGCAAAATATAGGGTGTGGAGCGCCCACCGCGAGGGGCTGGCGCGCCGCGCCGGGTTGATACCCACCTGAAAAAAAGTCAGTTCGTATCCAAACGAGCGCCCGTCACCGAAAAGGTGACCGGTATAATACCACCATTCGGTACGAAATTCGGGATGGCTTGCGTGGTCGCGCGGAAAGACGAACGTGTAGGGCGCTACCGCGAGCCGGTATCCGGAGGCATCGGTCTGCGCGGACGCCGGTGCGGTCAGTCCCAACAACACCGCGAGGACGACAAGTTCAAGTCGCATCGCTTCCGCTGCCGCGCGTTTGAGGGCCCGTCGGGCAGGCGCAAGCCCGGCCAACAGGGCCGTCGCCACCATGATCGCAAACGCCTGAACAAATATCCCCGGTGCTACATACATACGGATGCTCCATCCGAAAAATTGTTTGTTGATCACATAAATGAGCAGAACGGCAAGGGCGACGCCGCACAGACTGCCCATGACCGCTCCAAGCATTCCGATCAGCCCGCTTTCGACCAGCACCATCTTTCTTATTTGCGTTTTGAACGCGCCGGTGGCCCGTAATACGCCGATTTCGCGTCCCCGCTGAAGAATGAGCGCTGTCAGCGTGGTGATCACCCCCAGCGCCGCCACCACGATGGCGATGGCCTGAAGCGCGTAGGTGATGCGAAACGTCTGATCGAATACGGTCAGTGCCTGACGTCGTATTTCCTGATTGGGGGTGATGTGCAACATGATCCGGTCGTCTACGGCGGTCAGCAGGCGTTGTCGCACTTCGTCGGGATGCGCGTCCGGCGATAGATACAGCGCCATGCTTTCGGCGCGCGAGGTCTGCCAGAGCCGTCCGAAAAGCCGACGGTCCATCAAGATGCTTCCTGCGTCGGTGTTGTAGTCGTAGTATACGCCGACGATGGGGAGCCGGACTCGGCCTGTCGGTGGATAGAGCGTGACCGAATCGCCCGTATCTACGCGGTGGCGATAGGCAAAACTTTCGGTAACGGCCACCCCGTCACGTGCTATGGCTTCGCCGAGCACGTCGGTGGAGGCTTTTCCGTCCATAAACCGGAGTCTGCCATGTTGGCGGTGTACGTCCAAGTCGAGCGCCATGACATAGGCAAAGCGATCACCGTATGAAATGCGGGCGCCCCGGTAGGTATCCACCGCCGCTACACCCGGAAGACGAGCCGCCGCGACCGGGATATCTTCGGGCAGGGCGGTCGTCCCGCCGTTGGCACGGCGTCCCACAGGCTGTACATACAGGTCGCCCCGGATCGACTGGGTGATCCAAAGATCTACGGTCTGACGAAAACTTCCTACCATGATGGACATGCCAACCATCATGCCGACTGCCGTCATCAGCGCGGCGGCGGCGATGCTCGTGCGGGCTACGGCCTCACGGAGATACCGCGCGCCAAGACGACCTTCCACGCCGGTAAAACGGGTCAGAAGCCGGTCCGCCACTCGTTCGCAGACGACTGTAAAGGCGGGGGCGAGCAAAGAAAAACCACCGAGCGTCAGAAAGGCGCTGACAAAACCACCCCACGGACTGTGTCGACCGAGCGTCCACACGGCGACAAGCGCCGCTGCAAACAGGATACCCGCGCCCGCGGCGGTCCATCGCGCTACCCGAACGGTCATGACTTCGAGGAGTATCCCCTGCCGGACTGTAAGCGCGGGCGCGGTGCGCGACGCTTCGATCGCCGGGGCCAGTGCCGCCGCAAGCGAAACCAGTACGCCAAGCGCCAGCCCGATGCCATAGGTAAGCGCGTCGTAGTGGAGCGTGGAGGCGTGCGCCACTAAATAGAGCGTTGTCAACGTCTGCGACACGGCACGCAGCGAACCCTGTGCCATCAGCGTGCCAAGACCCAGACCGATAAGACTCCCCGCAACGCCTATGACAAAGGCTTCTCCGAGAAACAGAAACAACACCTGTCGCCGTGTCACCCCAATGCTGCGAAGCAGACCGATCTCGCGCCGACGCCGAAGCACGGACATCGCCACCGCGTTGAATACCAGAAAGATAGATACAAACAGCGCGATGGCCGACAGGGCCGTCAGGCTCAACGCAAACGCCGAGACCATGTTCTCCACCTGACGGGTGCGGTTTTGCGGCGATCCGACACTCGCTTGCGGGGGCAACAAGGGGCGGAGCCGCTCCGTTACCGCCTGCCGCTGGAGCGGATCGACCCGCAGATCGATACGGTCCAGTTTGCCCGAACGTCCGAAAACCTCCTGCGCCGCGCCGATGTCCATCAGCGCCACATTGCCGCCCAGCGCATGCTGGAGTTCGTCGGATTCGAGGATATAACGGACGGTCAGCGGGATGGGCCTGCCGGTGGACAGTACGGTAAGCGTGTCGCCCGTGTTTAAACGATGCCGTTCCGACAGGGTGCGTGTGATGGCAACGCCGGTGGGGTCGGCGAGAAAAGCGAGGAGCGCGGCGGGATTTTGCGCGTTCGCCGCCCCCGTGTACCGGGCAAACGGAGCTTCGAGCAACACGTCGATCCCCATGACGAGCAGAGTTTCACGGTAGGGACCTGCTTCGTCGTCCGTCCTGTCGGTCGGCGGTGGGGGCGAACCGGGACGGGCGCGCACATACGTCTGTACCACCGGCGCGGCGGCGGTGACACCCGATGTGCGCCGGACACTCGGGAAGATAGTTTCGTCAAACCCTTCGCTGTCGGCGACGATCTGGAGGTTGGCCGAGCCGGCGATGGCGTCTACGGTATCCGAAAACGAAGCCATCGCCGACGTGTTGGCGAGACGCACGCTGACAAACACCGCCACGCCGATGGCAACACCGGCAAGCGTAAGCAGGGCGCGGCCCCGATCCTGAAACAGATGTCGGAAGGTTATCCAGTGAAAGAGATGGGACATAAAATGAAGTTTGAAGGTTGAAGAGCGAAGCAGAGGCAGACTGCCGCGTGTGCCGATCCGGTGGTCAGCTTGCGAAATGAACAGAACAGCGAGTGCATACCTTGCAGCAAGCTGCAAGAGCAACTACTTCCCGTAGGTAGAAGCGTGAAGATGCTTCGATTGCTGCGCAATGGCTGCAAGGTAAACGAGCTAACTCCAAACAATGAAAATATCTTGCGGCAGAACGGCCGCAAGAGCGCCTACTCCTTACTGTCGAAGCCTCCCCGCAGGTAGAAGCGTGAAGATGCTTCGATTGCTCCGCAATGGCTGCGTGGGAGGCTTTAATGAGAGACGAGAGAGAGGACGTACAGCACCATGCTTATGGAGAACTACCGGTCGGGTGGGGCCGAAGCCATTCTACAAACATCCCGAATGTCATTTCCGCAGTTAGCGAAGGGCATCGGTCAAACTCCAGACGTGTTGAGATGGCGGCTATTCCATGAAATCCCGGCGACCACAAAAAATAAGGGTATACCCATTTTCAATTGTCAATGACTGCAGACGTAACCTTTTGTTTCGAAATGAGTTGCGATGCCACCATCATGGGACATAAAGAGACAACCGTTAGTATTATCCGCCGGTCACCCACTGCGCCGCGTTGTGTAGCAGACGCTGGACCATGGGATGCCTGAGAATTTCCAGCGTGTGACCGTTGGCCAGATACGCTACCCGACCTTGTCCGTACGTATACGCCCATCCGGCGGCGGATTCGCGTCCGTCTTTGCCCTGGCTTTTGAGCAGCAGGTCTACCCGATCGTGGTCAAACCAGATAAAATGCTGTTCATCGGTAATCTCGTAGTCCGTCACACCCTGCGTGATGGGGTGATCGGGGTTTACGACCCGCACATCAAACGGCTGTATCGGCGGATGCCACTGATAATATCCGCCCATGACCCGGCGGTATCCGTTTTGCCAAGGATAGGCCCAACCCGCGTTGTGGAGCGGCATAAATGCTCCACCATTGGCCACGAAATGCTCGATCGCCTCTTCCTGATCCGGTCGCATCCAGACCCGGTACGGTTTTTCCGGACCGTCGGGCCATTCCATGCCATCCCGGAGGATGCACAGCAACCTTTTTCCCGTCAGCAAACCCGTGTCGAGCGCCGCAAAGTCGGTTGTATATTCTACGGTCAAACCGGCGGCTTCGAGTACCGCCCCGACGCCTTCAAAAGCATCTTCCGCCCGGTGATACCGGTCTCCGGCTAACAGAAGCGCATCGTATCCGGCCATGGTATATCCCTTTCTTTATACATACCCGTTTTTCTCGTCCCACGCCCGGTGTTTGACAGAGCGGTCGCCGGGATGGCCATATCCGCCACCACCTGCCGCATCGACCAGAATACGGTCGCCTGGATACAGGATCACGCCGGTCTCTTTGGATCGCAACACCCGCTCGACACCGTTTGACAGAATCCGGTACCGGTGCGGTTTGCCCGGTTGTCCGCCAAACAACCCAAACGGCGGGTGAATCGCTCCGTCGCCAGCGGTGTTGAGTTTGGCTGGTTCGGTCCCCTCGTAGACCATCTCGAACGTGGCGCCCAGCCCCCCGCGCCACTGTCCGTCGCCACCGGACCCCGGACAAAGGTCGTTGCGCACGATATAAAACGGAAACCGCTCTTCGGTGATCTCGACGCTTGGGCTACGGATGGCTCCGGCAACGTTGATCTCGCCCAGACACGCCCATCCATCGTGTCCCTGCGAGGCTCCGCCACCGCCGCGTCCAAAGAAAAAATGCCAGATAAAAGTCTTGCCGGTGGATGGATTTCTGCCCATCACAGCATACCGCAGACGGCGCGAAAACCCGGCGTTGACGTATGCCGGCGCTATAGGGGCAAGCGCCTTGAATACCGCCTCGACGATTTCCTCCCCACAGTGATTGGTACTCATACATACCGGCGCGGGTGGATTTGGATTAACGATCAACCCGGTGGGCGCGATCACGCTGATAGGACGTATCGACCCTTCGTTTTTGGGGATGTCCGACGGTGCCAGATACATGATGGCGACGTGTGCAAGCGACCGGGTGTTGGCGTAGGAGCTGTTGATAAAACCCGTGACTTGCGGGCTGGAGTCGGATAGGTCGATCTCCATCCGGTCGCCCCGGATCGTCACTTTTGCCCGGATAGGGATATCCGTTGCGCCAAATCCGTCGTCGTCGATCCGTGTTTCGCCATGATAGACACCGTCCGGCCATCCGGCGATAAGACGGCGAATACGCCGCTCCGTGCCGTCTAAGAGAGCTTCTACAGACTCCATGAGCGTATCCGTGCCAAGATCGTCGAGCAATCCCTGAAGCCTTCGGCCGGCGATGTGGACCGACCCGATCTGTGCGTACAGGTCGCCAAGAAAATTCTCCGAATGCCGGACATTGACCGCGAGCATCTGCAGGATGTCTTGCCGGGGGCGGTTTTGTTCGTACAGCCGGATCGGCGGAATCCGCAGTCCTTCGTGGTAGATTTCGCTGGCGGACGGATTGTAACCCCCGTGTGTTCCGCCCCCGATGTCGCTGTGGTGCGCCCGGTTGACCGCGAAAAAACATAGACGGTCTTTGTAGAATATAGGATAAATGGCCGTCAGGTCAGGCAGATGACTCCCGCCATGATAGGGATCGTTGACGAGAAAGATGTCGCCCTCGTGCATGTCGTCGCCAAAACAACGTCGGACCGCTTCCACCGCAGGCGGGAGTGCGCTGATGTGGACGGGAATACCTTCTCCTTGCGCGACAAGTTGCCCCCCGGCGTCGGTGATGGCCGTAGAAAAGTCCCGGCTGGAATTAAGAATCAGCGACATGGACGTTCGGATCATGACTTCGGCCATCTCGCGCGCGACCGACTCGAGACGATGCTCGACTATCGAGCGGGTAATGGGATCGCTACCGGTTCCGGTCTTTTCGGTCTCCGGCGCGTCCGCCCGTCTAGGATACAGAACGATGCCACCCAACGCATCGATCACGGCGCGGTCACCCGGTTCGACCAGTATTGTGGTAAACGTGGCCTCCAGCAGTGCCGGTCCTGTTATCTCCACGCCCGCGCCGAGGGTGGAGACGTCATACACCGGAACATCCGTCCATCTGTCTGTATAAATCTGTCGCCGCCCCAGCAATGCCGGGGTGATGTGGGCATGTTGCGCCGCTTGGGGCAGTTCCGGGTGGGACAGACGCCCGGTCGTGGTCACGCGAAGCGTCGTCAGCCGGATTTCCTGATGTTGTTGGCGATACGAAAAGAGTTCTTCGTAACGGCGATGAAAATGACCGGCCCACCTTTCCACAACCGTCTCATCGTCCATGGACAGATCGGGCAGGGGGACGGTCACTTCGTAGACCTGATCCAGATAGCGCATGTCCGCCGCCGCCGATACGACGATGTCGTCTTCGCCAAACCCTTGCGCGTGCAATTTTGCGCGTCCCCGTGCCGCCATCTCATGGACGATTTCCCAGACGCGGCGCAGGTCGATACGGTCCAGACTGGCGGTATACGAATGCGAGAAGTCGTATTTGAGATCGGTGGTCAGCATGCCACAGGCTGACAGCACCGAGGCGGCGGCGGGAAGATACACTTTTCCGATATCGAGATACCGCGCCACTTTGCCGATATGCAGACCGGACGCACCGCCAAAGGCCAGCAGGGCAAACCGGCGGGGATCCACGCCACGTCGCGCCGACAGCAAGCGAATGCCTTCGGCCATGGCAGTGGTTACTACGTCGAGAACGCCACAGGCGGCCTTCTCGGTAGAAAGTGCCAAGGGTTCGGCGACCTGTGTGTGTATCGCCTGTTTGGCGCGGTCGGGATACAGAGGGGCGGCACCGTTTAGAAAACGGGCCGGATCGAGATAGCCAAGGACTACATCTGCGTCGGTCACTGTAGCCTTGTCGCCGCCCGCGCCGTAACAGGCCGGACCGGGTCGCGCCCCTGCGCTTTCCGGTCCTACCCGCAGCTTGCCCCCCTCGTCTACCCATGTAATGCTTCCACCCCCAGCGCCGAGGGTGTGCATGTCGATCATCGGCAGGGCGATTTTCCATCCATCTTCATATCGTTCGCCGGCGATGTGAGGGCTGCCGTCTTCGATCAGCGAGATATCGGTGCTTGTGCCACCCATATCAAAACCGATAAGATGGCTTTCTCCGACAAGACGCCCATACGCCGCCGCGCCGCTTACACCACCCGCCGGGCCGGAGAGAATCGCCTGAACGCCAAGCCTCATCGCCTCTTCTGCCGGTGTCACACCACCGTTGGATTTCATGGTCAGCAGGTTTATGCACCGTCCGGCGGCTTGGTTTAGATTTTTGGCAAGCTGTTCCAAATACCGTGCATATACCGGCCCCACATACGCGTTGACGGCGGTCGCGCTTAGCCGGTCGTATTCTTTGATCTGTGGAAGGATTTCATGCGAAAGCGAGACAAACAGACCTGGAAAGCGTGCACGCAATCGATCGCCGATTTCGCGTTCATGGACCGGATGGAGATACGAAAACAACAGACACACCGCTACCGATTCGACGCCTTCGCGTGCGAACGTGTCGAGCACCGTTTCCAACGCCAAAAGGTCGAGCGGGCGCTCCACCCGTCCGTCGGCGCGAACCCGTTCCGGTACGGTCAGACGCAGATACCGGGGGATCAGCGGAGGGGGCGGGCTCATACGGAGATTATATCGGTCTTCTTTGAACCCTTCGCGGATTTTAAGCAGATCGCGGAAGCCTTCGGTGGTAATAAGCCCGGCCTTTGCACCTTTGCGTTCCACAAGCGTGTTGGTGGCGACCGTCGTGCCGTGGATGAGCAGCGTTGTTTCCGCAAGAAAGGTTTCGAGCGAATATCCAAAAAAACGGGCAACCTCGCCCAGACCGTGCATCACCGCTTCCGATGGGTCGTGTGGCGTTGAAGGCGTTTTGAAGTATCGAAGCGGATGTCGGTCCGACGCTACGACAAAGTCGGTAAACGTTCCGCCTGCGTCGATGCCTATGGAGAACATGGTCATTTCAACAGTGTCATCCGGCGCGATTCGGTGTATCCCGTCCCTGCGGCCAAATGGTAGAAGTATACACCCGATGAAACGGTCTGTCCAGCCGCGTTGCGCCCGTCCCACGTCACGCGGTACCGCACCGCCGTCTGCACTCGGTCCACCAGACGCGCGACCGGGTCAACTTCAAACCTACCAGTTGGCAAACAGTACTTGTCTGCCGTTGCGGGCGACAGGAAGTTCGGCGAGCGCACGCGTATTGCCATGCGTATCTATGGCTTGGGCCGTTTTGTACACGTGCGCGATCATCGCTTTGGTGTGGTCCGTATGGTTGTCGCCTACCGAATGCGCCAGCCACGTGTGGATGACGATGGCGTCTCCGGGACGCATGGATGGCTGTATCCACCGGTCGCCGATCACTTCGTCGCGGATGCTTTTTGTGCGGGCGTTGGGGCGGTCGTGCGGGAGTGCTCCCATTTTGTGAGTGCCGGGGGCCAGCTTGGTAGCGCCTGCGTCCGGCGCGGTGTCGTCAAGATAGAGCAGAATCGCCGCCAGTTCGGGACGGTCGTGTACTTCGTAGGCCCAGTCCTGATGCCATCGCTGATGCGATACATGGCCGGGGGGTTTCAGAGGGATTTTTTGGTCGTGAAGGTTGATGTCCGGTCCCAACAGGTCGATCATAGGGACGACGAGTCGAGGGTCGAGCGCCAGCCGAAACCACCGGTCGCCAAGCAAGGGAGACTGCATGACAAAACTCGCGCCCAGCCGGTTTTCCGGGTCTCGATCCTTTGCCTGTTCTTCGTAGCTGATACCAAGCCGGACAGACCCTTTCCACGGAATACGAAGCGCTTCGAACAACGCTCGGCGGTGGTCGGCAATTTCGTCTTCGGGAAAAAGACCGGGCAACACGAGATAGCCATTTTCCTGATAAAACGCCGACTGGGTTTCCGTGAGCATCACGGCAATCCGGGAAAGAAGCGAAACAATCTGTTTACGGTATTTTGTTCGAGGCGGGGGCCGGGTGTACTTTGGGTGTTTCAGGACGCGTGACGCTGGATGTTTTGAGCGAGGCCATACTCCGGAATAGCGGCGTAAGAAGACGAAAGACAAACAAGACGGTTATCCACCCCACGGCTCCGCTCGTCCATTGTATCATCCGCGCCAGACGCAGGTTGGTGATCTTTTTCACGTCGTCTCCGATCTTTCGGGGGCATCAGAACGAAAAAAAACGGTTCGTCTGATTGTGCGATGCGGACAAACCGCTTCCATAGTAGGCGGAGAGAGGGCTGGTGTCAAGTTATTTTGACGACGCGTTCTTTCCTTGCGGGGCGATTACCTTGCCGGAGTCTGTCTGTATCGGGGCGGGATGCGGGGTTTTATATTCCGGAAAAACGTTTCCATGTCAAAGTCGCCTTCCAACGGAAGACGGATTTCCCGGTGTTCGAACGCGGAGCGATAGGCGGCGCAGATCACCTCCATGACCGCGCGTCCGCTCGGCCCGTGGGTACGGGGCTTTTTTCCGTCGCGTACGCATTCGGCAAAATGATCCAGTTTGACTTTGTACTGTCCGAATCTTTTGCCTTCTTCGAGCCAGTTCTGGCTAAACGGTGGTTTGATGTTTTATCGAAGACTTCCGTATCGGTGGATAAACGCTTCGTACGGCGTGGTGTATTGCCAGACCCCTGCGGAATGTTTCAAGTCGATGGTGCCCGTCTCTCCGAATATTTGATACCGTTCTTCGCTTTCGTGATGAAAAAACTTGGTGGACATGTGGACGCTGCGTGCTCCGGCGGCATGGGTGCATACGACGTTGTATTCGTTTTCGACTTCGAAACCGGGTTCGGTGATATCGAAAACCGCGTTTACCGACCGAACGGGTCCGGCCCACCAGCGCGCCAGGTCCACGCAATGCGAGCCGTGGCCCTGCCATTGACCGCCATAGGTGGCAAGAAACCCGCGCCACGCCTTGCCAAACGCCGGATGCTCCATCCCGCCCCAGTCCCAGTTGTGGCGTATGCCCATCACTTGCCCGATTTCGCCTTGTTGCATGAGTTCTTCCACCCGGAGCATGGTCCGGTTGAAGCGTTTCATAAAGGCCATCATCAAGACGGTTCCGGCTTTCCGGTGTGCTTCGATGATGTCGTCACATTCGGCGAGCGTGCGGGCCATGGGTTTTTCGAGCAGGACATGCAACCCCTGTTCGGCACAGAAGATGGCAAGATCGCGGTGCGTATACACCGGAGTGGCGATCAACACGGCGTCTACCTTTTCCTTTGCCAAACACGCTTCGAGGGTAGTGTATCCCGATGGAAAACCGTATACGTCGCGGGCATGGGCAAGCGCCTCGTCGCTCGGATCGACGCCGGCAACCACCTCTATGCCTTCCACATGGGGCAGGACCGGTCCAAAACTGATCCGCAGACAGTGTCCACAGCCTACAAAGGCCAGTTTTATCTTGGGCGTCATGACACCCTCTACAACATAAAGAGAAAAGCGACGCGGCCCAGACGGATTTCATCGCCAGCGGCCAGCGGACACGGCGAACCGGGGACGACTTTCTGTTTGTTGATCAGCGTGTAATTGGTGCTGTTGAGGTCGTCCAGAAAATACGAGCCGTCCTGTTCGTATATCCGGGCGTGTTTGCGGGAGACGCCTCCTTCCAGCCCTCCGAACCCGGTGGTGTCGATATCCGGGAACGTGCTGGAGGTAGGATCTTCGCGTCCGATGACGGTCTCTTTTTTGGTCAGCATGAGCGCCTGACCGGTGCTTACAACGACAAGATGCGGTCCCGATGCGGCGACGGCCGTGGCCGCCGGCTCGGTCTCCGGCGCTTCGGCGGACAGGGGCGCGCTGGGCGCAACCGCCTCTACCGGGGGCGCTGAGGCCGGTGTAGAAACCGCCGCCGACATGTCGGCCCCGCAATCCTGACAGTACATGGCATCGTCGGTATTTTCCGCTTGGCATACAGGGCACTGTTTCATGGCAACCTTCTCCTTGTGTAATGAGCGATCTTTCGTTTGCCGCTCCGCGTGTTTTCCGGAGCGAAGCCGCATACGTAACGACGATCTATTCTTGCATATCCGGCCGCTGGGTCAGTTTGCGGGTTCCGTACTGGAGCTTTTGGGTTCCCGACGCCGACATCTGGCCTTCTTTTTCGATGTTTCTGGCTTCCGCCTTTGCCGCTTCGGCCAGTTCCACCTCACCCATGTCCAACAGACGGGTGGCCGCCTCGCGGAGTTTGACCGTCGCCGCGCCGATATTGCCGGTTTTTATGGCTTCTTTGGCCTCCATCTGCAACTGGTAGGCGGTCACACGTTCGACGATGTTCATGACCGCTCCGGCTTTGGCTTGATTGAGCGCCGGGTCGCCCGACATTTCGATGATCACCTCGGACCGCACCGTTTCGACCGTCGGGGTGCTGCCCGGAAGCGTGTATACAATTTCCGCCTGCGCGATGCGATCCCGACCGGCAGGGTGCGCCGGCAACACAAGATCGACCAGCAACGTCTGTCCCGTTTGCCGATCGATCACGCCGATGTCCACGTTGATGTCGCGGTCGGTAAGCGCGGTGTGGTTCAAGTCGATGATATCGGGGATGACACGGTATATCTGGCGCGGTTCGACACCCTTGCTGAGCCGTAGCGACACCCGCACGCCCTGCACCACTACCGCCTGAAGCTGGCGCACCTCGCTTTGAAACAACGCGATGATCTTGTCGGGCTTGTCGATATAGTCGGCTCGTCCGGTGCTGTTGCGGGCGATGGCGTCAAGCAGCGTCTCGTTCCAGTCGTCACCCACGCCGAGCGCCGTAATGGCAATGTTGTTGAGCCGGGCCTCGGAGGCCAAATGTTGACAGTCGGCTTCGTCTTCCCATGTCTGTCCGTCGGTCAGTAGTATCATCCGGCTGATACGGGTCGGGCCGACGTGTTTTCGCAACTCGGCAAGACCGTCCTGTATCCCTTTCGACATCGAGGTTCCGCCTTCAGCTTTGAGGGCGTTTACCCGTGCCTTGAGCTGATCCAAATCTTGGATGTGCTGGGCCGGGAGGGCTACCAAGGAACGCTCGTTGAAAATTACGATCGAGATGTAGTCGTCGGACTGGAGACCGTCTAAAACATGCGCCACCGCCTGTTTGACGTTCTCGATCTTTTCGCCCAGCATAGAGCCGCTGCGGTCCAGCACCAGACATAGATTTACCGGGGTTCTATTAAACTTCTGCGTGGGCGCGGCCTTTACTTCCATGAGCACA
>VGJU01000003.1 GCA_016867335.1 Candidatus Zixiibacteriota bacterium
CTTTTTCCGTTTAAGTTGTTATAGATAAAATAAACATACGTTGACCGACATGCGTCGGCAACCCCTGTTTGTCCGGATTGTTGCGTTGGAAAAGGTTGGGGCCAGCGTGCGGAGAAAATACTGCTCATTACGCAATGAAATTGCTTTCCAATGCACGAGCACATTACATTATCGCTGATCAGGTGCAGACGTATCCTGTTCGATCCTCAAAAAACGGCATTTATCTTTTCAAACTACTCCATTCACGCTTTGAGCTTTCTTTGGAGCGTCTCTTTGACCTCACCCCGTATCGCTGTTGGTTCCATCTTTCAGGAGAGCAACGAGTTTGTGCTGACGCGCACCGAACTCGACCTGTTTCGCAACACCTATGTCCATGAGCGCGACGCGCTGTTTGCGCTGACCGGAACCGACTGCGAGGTGGCCGGGATGCTGGCGGTATGCACGCAGGAAGCTGCAACCGTAGTCCCGCTCGTCGCGGGGCGCGGTGTGTCTCCGGCGGACCGCTGTCCGACGTCTGTTATACCTATCTCAAAGAAGCCCTGCTCGCGCCGCTACGAGAGGCCGGACGGGTAGACGGCGTACTGCTCGCCATGCACGGGTCGATGGTAACGGTCTCCGAAGGCGACCCGGAAGGCGATCTTTTGGCGTGCGTACGTGAGATCGTCGGACCGGACGTGCCCGTGGTGATGACGCTCGACCTGCATGCGTATGTTACCGCCCGGATGGTACATCACGCTACAGGGTTGGTATCGTTTACCCACTATCCGCACGACGACACGTATACCACCGGAGAACGCGGAGCACGGCTTCTTTTTGACGCGCTCCACGGAAAAACAAAACCGGTTATAGCGCTCGCCAAAGTCCCCCTGCTCGCCGCCGGATGCAAAGGTATGACCTTTGGCGACGGTCCGATGGCGCATCTGACTCGCCGCGCCCGCGAGACGGAAAAACAGCCGGGGGTGCTGTCCATCTCCTGTTTTCAGATTCATCCCAACAACGATCAGCCGGAGATGGGGTCGGGCGCGGTCGTGATTACGGACGACGATCCTGAACTTGCCCGCCACACCGCGCTGTCGTTTGCCGAAGAGTGCTGGGCGCGGCGTTTCGAGTTCGAACCGGAGGTTGTTTCGGTCGCCGAGGCCGTGACGCGGGGCCGTGCTGCAGACGGCGCCGTACTGCTAGTGGATACGTCGGACTACGCAGGCTGCGGTGCGCCCGGCGACAGCGTCGCGCTGTTGCGCGAACTCCTTGCCCTCTGCGTTACCGAACGCTGTTTTACCATGACGGTGGACCCCACCGCCGCCCGTATATGAGCCAGAGCCGGTGTGGGTGCCACGGTGTCGTTCGATCTGGGCTACGGTTTTGACGCTTCATGGGGAAAACCGCTGCCCGTCTCCGGCACGGTGCGGTTGGTATGTGACGGCCGGTTTTACTACACCGGCGGCGCATACGGCGCCACATGGGCGTCGATGGGGCTTTCCGCCGTCTTGGAAATCGGCAGTGTCGAAGTTCTTATCATGTCGCAACCTACCTACGACTGGTGGGATGAGCAGTACCGAAACGCCGGGATGGACGTGCGCGGCGCAAAATTTATCGGGATCAAAAACCCCATGAACTACCAGTTTGCCTACCGGGATGTGGCAAAAGCCTCGTTTATCGTCGATACGCCCGGCCCCACACCGGCCAAGATCGCCGTCCTGCAGCACCAACGGTTGCCACGACCGTTTTATCCACGCGATACCGAAATACCCGATTTGCAAATCCCGGTCGTGGTAAACAGATAAGGATCGTTCTACCCCATGAAAATCGACCATATCGAAGTCGTCAACCTGCTGTACCCGATTCCCGAAGCGCAATCCCGGCGGTTTGCCTATGCGGGCGGACGTCTTACAGGACGGCTCACTACGCTTGTCCGCGTATTTACCGACACCGGGCAGACCGGTATCGGCGCGGCCTATAGCCATCCGTTGCTGGTGCGCACGATCGTAGCGCAACATCTTGCGCCGTTTCTGGTCGGCACGGATCCCTTAGATGTCGAAACGCTTTGGTCCAAAATGTACCGAGCGACGCGTTGGTATGGCCGCAAGGGCGTGGCTATGTCGGCGTTTGGCGCCATCGACACCGCCTGCTGGGATTTGCGGGGCAAGGTATCGGGGAAACCGATCTACGCCCTGCTCGGTGCGGAACGCAACACGGTTCCGGCGTATGCCAGTGCCCTGCTATGGAGCCACGACCTCGATGCGCTTGCCGAAGAGGCTGCCGGGTATCCGGATCAGGGGTATCGCCGCGTCAAGATGCGGCTTGGAAAGAGCGAGGCGTACGACGTATCCGCGGTAGAGGCTGTCCGCCGTGCCGTGGGACCATTCGTCGGTGTCATCGTAGACGCCTCGATGCGTTATACCCTCGACGTGTCCGTCCGCATGGCCAAACGTCTCGAAGCGCTGGATATCTTCTGGTACGAGGAGCCGTTCGAACCGTAAGACATCGACAGCTATGTCGCGCTCCGCGGACGCACCTCACTGCGTAAAGCGGCAGGGGAAAACGACTTTGGCGTGCAGGGGTTTCGAGAGATGCTCCGCGCCGGCGCGATAAACGTGGTTCAGCCGGACGTGTGTCGCGCCGGGGGGATTACGGAAGTCCGACGTATCGGAGAGATGGCGGCGCAATATGGCGCGTCGGAGGGAACCCACACGTGGAGCAACGCCGTTGCGCTCATCGCTAACGCGCATGTTGTGGCGTCGCTTTCCAACGGTCTTAGCGTAGAGGTGGACCGCACAGGCAACCCGTTTATCGACAAGTTGACCGTCGAGCCGCTTTTGATCCGCGACGGGCTGCTCCATCTTTCGGACGCGCCGGGGCTGGGTGTGGAACTCGACGAGACCACGATAGAGCGCTATCGCCTTCCCGCTGAACATCCCATCCCGGACGGCGCGTATTCGGATATGAGTTTTGGCAAAGATTTCGATGTTCCGTCACCGCCGTACGAGGAAATGCCCGCCCCGACTTCGTAAGAAGATACACCCCGGTACGATCGTTTTTGCGTCGTACCGGGGTGCGCATCCCTATTTCAAAAGCATCATACGCCGAGTTTCCGTAAACCCGTTTGTCGTAAGACGGTACAGATACACGCCGCTTCCGACCGCAACGCCATTACGATCGCACCCATCCCAGACTACCTCATGATAACCCGGGGGCTGGACGGCCTTTACGAGCGTTCGAATTTCCTGTCCGAGCAAGTTGAAGATAGTAAGCTGTACCGCCGTTTGTTCGGGCAAGGTGTAGCGAAGGGTCGTAGCCGGGTTGAACGGGTTGGGGCGCGCATCAAACAGCGCTTAGACGCCGGGCGTTGCGGGTCGCCGATCCACCGACTGGCTATGCGCAACGATGAAGGCTTCTACCGGCTCTGCGTTCCGCGTTCCGAGCCTCGCTTCGGCCAAAATCAGCTCAGACTCCGCACGCCCGTCACGCGGTTTTACGGGAATCCACATCACCGTGCCGGAGGTAAGTCCGCCTTCGGGTTTCAGGGTATAGAGAACGATTTTAAGCAACCCTCCGGCGATCCGGTAATCCAGCATAGGTCCCTGCGCCGCAACTTCGGGCGCTCCGACCGTCAGGGACGACGGGTCGAAGGTCAGCGTAAATTCGGCCCCTGCCAGCGGGACACCCGTATCGAGTAGTACTAGAACGACGGTCTTTCCATCGGGTCTTTCCACCGGAGGTCCGAGCCCTATCTTCGCGGTTTGCGTTGGCGTCTCTGCCAGGCGTCTGAAGTTGGGGAGTGGCGGATCGAGACCGAGGATGTGGTTGATCTGGGCAATGATGTCCAGGACGTCGATCTTGCCATCGGGTTTCATATCCGCGATGATAAAGGCCGTCGAAATCGGCTGATGATACTGATAGTCGCCGCCGCCCGGTACAGGATATCCGAGGATGATGCGGACTTCAAGCACCGCGTCCCGGATGTCGATATTGCCGTCGAGCGACACATCACCGCGAATGCCGACATGAACGGCGGCGTCGCGGTCGTTGGTTTGCGACGGAATCGCGTATCCGTTTTCATCGCTGATCACCAGATCTCGTACGAGCTTTAGTCGGATGGTCCGGCCGAGAAGCGAAAGATCCGGGGGGCCTTCCTGACCACCGACGATCCGGAACATCACGTTGCCGAGATGGATGTTGCCGGGCGGCAATATTCCACCGTGGAGACCGTTGAGCAACTGAGGAACGACGACGATCCGCGCCGCCGGTACGCTGTCGCCATACGCATCGACGACTTTTAGGGCACTGTTGGAATATACCGTAAATCCCTTGGTTGTCAGGGTGTCCGACGGGGCGATTTCCAGGAGTTCCAGCAGGTCTTTGTCCAAAGGATTTTCATGCTGGAAGGTAAACTGAAGACCGCCGACCGAACGTCCAGTGGGGTTGAACAACGAAAAACGGAGGTTTACCGTCTGCCCCGGTGCGCCAAAGTTGGGTGCGGTAAAACCCGCCGGAGAGGCTTCGGCGTATCCGGCGACAAACTTGAGCATGGCGAAGGAAAAATTTCCCGTCCCAAACCCGTTAAGCGGAACCCTCAGCGGTTCGCCGGTGTCGTGCCAGATAACGAGCGTTGCAAACTTTTCGCCGGGCGTCTGAGGCGAGAAGGTCACCCGCAAGGGTTTGTATCCGTTCGGATCGATGGTAAAAGATCCGGGTTCGGTCGAGAAACTCCCATCGCTATTTTCGATGCCTGTACCCGATACATTTACCGTCCTGTCGCTTGGGTTGCGGATCATGAGGGTCATGTCGATCGAAGTACCGACGGGCGTCTGACCGAAAAACAACGGCGTCGGTTCGGCGAAGATCGTCGACCCGCCTCCTTCATGGGTACCGGGAATAACCAGAATTCGGTCATGACCGGTATCTGCGATCAACACATCGCCCTTGTTCGTCACGTCGAGCCCATGGGGGTGTAGCAGACCGACGGGGTTTAGATTGCGGAACAGGTCTACGAGAAGGGCAGGTCCCAGCCCGTTGGGAAACAACAGCAATCTGGAGAACGTGTTATCCGTGACAAAAGCGGAATGGGTATGGCGTTCCATGGCGATGTCCGTAAAACCGGTTGCCGATGGGTCGAGACCGGGGTCTACGACGGTCGGCGTATTGCTGTTCCCCACAAAACGGAGGACCCGTCCGTTGAGTTCGATCACATACCCCGTGTTGTCATCGCCTGTCACGCCCGTAGGACCGTCAAGCGGGGGTGTCAGACCGGTGATCGAGAGTACTTGAGCGTTGCCGTTGCGCCAATATACGATCCGGTCGTTGCCTCTATCGGCGATATAGACGCCACTGCTCTCTCCTTCGATGATATGCCATGGGTCTGCCAGACCACCGATCGCCGACAGGTCCACGACGTTTACACCGGTTTCGGACGCTCGAATCAGACGGTCGTTGCCTGTATCCGAGATAAAAAGATCACCGTTGGCGACAAGGGCGATGCCCCTGGGCGTGTTGAGCGTGAGTGGGTTTAGATCGACGACGCTGGCGACGCCTCCGTTGTTGTTGTCGGTCCACACCACGATCCGGTTGTTGCCTGTGTCGGCCACCCAGATCTTCCGTGTCTCTTTTCAAGGGTCTACCGAGATATCGGCAGGGCCGGAAAGACCGCCGACCGCCGAGAAGTCCAGTGCAAAGGGCGGTCCGCTAAACAGGTGGGGAAATTGCTGTATGCCGTATCCGGTGAGCGGGATAAAAACGGTCCCCCGTCGATATTACCCGTAAGTTCCAGCGTCGCTGTTTGGAGGCCGGGTTGCTGAGGGCTGAAAACGACTTGGATCCACACGGAGTCGCCCGGATCGATGGTGCCGCTGTTGCCGTAGGGCAGGGTAAACGCGGTGAAATCGGGGCCAGTTACGGCTATCGAGCCTTGGAGAGGTTGGTCGCCAAAGTTGGCGATGATGACGTTTAGCGCGCCTGATGCGCCTATGCCAACGTCGCCGAAATGAAGGTGCGGGGTGAGGATAGGCAGCACGGGACTTTGCGGGGGCGTTGCCGGGCGGGTTTGCTCGGACCGCGCCGGCTCGGCCGTGCCGAGCAATAGTCCCAGCAGGATGAGGCAAATCAGTCGGGAAAACATGACAGCCTCCTTTTGTGTTGTCGGGGCGGCAACCAGGAGGCGGTGGGTCAAACGAGGCGTCTACGAGGGTTCCAGCTACAGGCTGACTACCGCTCCGGCTTTTTCAGTCCGTGTCATGCGTGGCACGGGCTGATCGTATGCCGGCTTACATCCCCCGTCCAAGCGAAGATTCCGAACGGCGAGAAGGTCCGTCGTCGAGAGGCGGACACAAAAAGCATAGGTCGGTTTCGGGGGTATGGCAAGGGGGAGAGGGGATGACAGCGGAGCTGGCTAAGAAAAATTCACCCAAGGCTTCCGACTTGTGGTGGAGGTAGTGTCGAGTCGTGTCATCAAGGTCGAAAACGACACCATTGGGCAGTGGCTTGCTCCATAAGTACTTGTGGTATGGCCGCAACGTCCGACTGCACGCATCTGGATCCCTCTTCGGATATCCGCTTGTGTCCGACCGAAAGTCGAAATTGACGAGAATTCGCTCCTGCGCGTCCATGGGGCCCCTGCTCCAAACAGGCCCAAATCAGTTTCGGTCGATTGTCGGGCTGTCAACGCCTTGCCGATAAGCTGCGCGGCTTGCACGCGTCCACCTCAGGGCCTAGGTTAGGCCGCCCCTTTGCATGCTGAGACCCCAGCGACCTCGGCGCGGCGCGGCACGACTGGTCATCTCCATCGCTCACCGCGCGCTCTCACGAAGAGCGACCACACGTAAGGCCAAGGGATGACGATAGCATCCAAGACGAGACCAACGACGAACACGGTCGTCATCTCCTCCGCTGATCCCGCGAAGTGGAGAGGACGAGCGACGGCAAGGAGCCACACGATCTTATAGAAGAGCTGAAGAAAGAGCAGGGGCAGCATCGCGAGGGGATACCGTAGACCGAGGCACGATAGGGCCGACAACGCAGCCCAGAAGCTGATGGCGACTCCAGCTATCGGGTCCCAGGTCTTGGTGGAGAAGAGGATGCCCGGCCACACGTCGCTGCCAAGAAGAATCAAGTTGAGAAGATACATGGCTCGCAGGACGTACAGTCGCGCGAGTGACACGTTCGAAGCCGATTCACTCGCCACATTGACAGAGGTCACTTCAGTTTTCTCCGGGGCTACACCCGTCCGATGCGATACGCACGGACCGAGACCACCCGCCGGGCATGTTGTCGCCCCTTGCAACGCGTTGTTGGATCGCCGCCCCTCATTGAGCAGACATGCTCCGGCGTTCATTGCCACCGCACACTAACGTGACAACGCACGAGCAAACTCTTCGGGTTGTTCTGGAGTGATCAGCCACGGCCGATTGCCGGGACGCTCTATCCACACATAATCATTGGTGGCGAGACATACATCTGAAAGATTCCCCGGCGCTTTGTCCAGAGCCAACCGAATCCACCCCAAAGCCCGCCCGCCCCGACACGCACGTCCCAGCCAGTTTCCGTCTTCAACTGCTCGCGGTCGACAACTCGCACTTCCGATATGTCTTCAAGAGAAATCGTACGGTGCTTGAGTGGCCAGCGCACCTCAAGGACGTCACCACGGACAATGAATTCACCCGGTCGAAACCTGAGCCAAATCCATGTGTAAATGGCGACGAGAATCAGGGCGACAGTGACCAACGACACTGCCCCGAAGAGCGAAGCAACGAGGAATGCAAGTGGCAGCGCAAGTAGCAGCAGGGTGAGCGTTCTGATCAGCGGGCACATCCGCGCTAGGCGAAAGCTCTTGGTTCCAGCGTGATCCTTCATGAGGCGGTCCAATACTGTGTATACTGAATGATGGAAAACAGTTCTTACCTAACGATTCTAAACGACTGATTATCCCGCTGAATGTCCACCTAACGTTATCACACGGTATGGCTATCACAACGACCCCAACTTAACACCCCAGGGTGGCTGTTATCCTGTATCCCTTCGAGGCTGTGACCGCCTGTTTCTGTCTAATTTTCTGTGCAAATGAAAAATAGGAATTTCTACTGAATTTGTCAAGGTTAGAGTCCTTTATACACGGATTGTCCAATCCGTTCGTTTTCCCAGACGAGCGCGACCGGTTATTCCGGCTTTTAAATGAGGAGATCGGTCATGATCGGGTGACGCGATTTCTCTCCACGGAAGCGTTTGGCTCTATCGAACTGGGGTGTCTTGCCAAACCGTCTGTTTGCCGATAGAGTCGGTCAAGGGGTTGTGATTATTGAAGAGCAGACCTATACTGATGAGAAAGAGAAGAACAGTCGAGGTTCCGCAAGGTTGCACTTTGCCCGTCGGATAAGACAAAAGACACTCATACCCAAATCGCTGATCTATACATGGAAAAGGCGCACGCAGGATAATCTACCTCGAAAGGGTGGAGGGGGTGCCGATGCCTACGAATCATCTGGATAGCTGCGTTCTTCAACGCCCGGACGTCGAGGACCTCCTTGGAGAACTTACGGCCATCCGGGCTGACATGGTGGCCGACTCGGCCCTGCTGCCACGCGAGTGGCTCGATGAGGTGCATCCTAACTACCGAGACAGTGCCCGGAATCTCCTGCATTACTTGGCCCTTCGTCGCCGCGATCTTCGCCCGCTGGAACGCCGCTTGGCCGTCTTGGGACTTTCTTCGCTGGGACGGGCGGAGTCCCACGTCCTGACCACGATGGACGCGGTTCTGGAAGCCCTGCATCGTTTGGCGGGGCAGAATGGGCCGTCGCCGATAGAGACGGGTGTCGATTTCGACAGCGGGCAACGGCTACTGGCCGGACATACCGATGCCTTGCTGGGACCTGCCAAGCCTGGGCGTGGGGTCCGCATCATGGTTACCATGCCGACCGAAGCGAAAGAAGCTCGTTCACGACCTGCTGGAACAGGGCATGGACTGCATGTGCATCAACTGCGCCCACGACGATGCCGCGACTTGGGAGCGGATGATCGGACAACTGCGCCGGGCCGAACAGTCGTTGGGACGATCCTGCCGAGTCGTGATGGACCTTGCCGGGCCAAAACTGCGTACCGGACCTATCGAGCCTGGGCCAGCCGTGGTCCGGGCGTGCCCCCGCCGTGATGCCTTTGGGCGAGTCATCGCCCCCGATCGGATCTGGTTGACAGCCGAGGAGGCTCCCCACCCGCCTCCATCGCCGGCCGATGCTTGCCTATTGGTGTCCGCGAGCTGGCTGGCCCGGCTTCGCACGGGGAAATGCGTGAAACTCACCGACGCGCGCGATGCCCGGCGCGTCTTCACGGTCGTTGACGTCGCCGACGGAGGGTGCTGGGTGGAAGCGTCCCAAACGACGTCCCTCGTCCCCGGTACCGTTCTGCTCCACGAACGCGGAGTAGCTTGGGGAAACAGCCGCGAAACCTCTGTCGGCGACTTGCCACCGAAGGAAAACGCCATCTCCCTCTGCCAAGGGGATCTGCTCGTCCTGACGCGCGACCTCCGTCCCGGCCGCTCGGCAACCACGGATAGCAGTGGGCGCATACTGACGCCGGCCATGATCGGCTGTACAATTCCCGAAGTGTTCGACGACGTCCGCTCGGGCGACGCCATCTGGTTCGACAACGGTAAGATCGGCGGAGTTATCGAAAGGGTGGAGGATCGCCATGTCCTTGTCCGCATCATGCAGGCACGCTTGCAGGGTGTCAAACTGCGCGCGGACAAGGGAATCAACCTACCCGAAAGCCCTCTTCGGCTCGCGGCGCTGACCGTCAAGGATCTCGAAGACCTTATTTTTGTGGCCCAACACGCCGACGTTGTTGAATTGTCTTTTGCGAACAGCGCTCGCGATATCGAAATGCTCCAGCAACAACTGGCACACTTCGGCAACCGGCAGCCGGCCATTGTGCTGAAAGTCGAAACACGACGCGCCTTCGAGAACTTGCCGGAAATCCTGTTGACGGCCATGCGGATGTCTTGCTGTGGGGTGATGATCGCCCGGGGCGACCTCGCTGTCGAATGCGGCTTCGAGCGACTGGCAGAAGTCCAGGAGGAGATCCTCTGGATCTGTGAGGCCGCCCACATCCCCGTGATCTGGGCCACGCAGGTTCTGGAAACCCTGGGCAAGGAGGGGATGCCGTCACGGGCCGAGATCACCGACGCGGCGATGGGCCACCGCGCCGAGTGCGTAATGCTCAACAAGGGGCCCCACATGGTCAGTGCAGTACGGGTGCTTGACGACATCTTACGGCGGATGCAGGCGCATCAGGACAAGAAGCGGGCCATGCTCCGGGAGTTGTGTCTGGCCCACGCGCTGCCGGTCGGTCCGGACACTGCACCTGCCACGGACCGCGCAAATACTCCCGGGAGTTCGTAGCTTACCAAGCAGGCGGATGCAGGCTGAGCAGTTGCGTCTGCTTGTTTCAAAACAACGTGGCGTAACATGAGTGAGTAAGCGGATCAGATGCCTTTATAAGCGCGACTCAAGCCTATTGTCAGAGCGGCAGTAAGGCAGTCGAACTGTCTGCCCGCCGAATCACGATCCGAATCTCCACACCCGGCTTTAGATCAAAAAACAGCACAAGATGGGTCTCGCCATCCGTATTTCGCGCAACGACCCACTCGTTTGCATCGGTCGTGACGACCGGGTGATCCGAGCGGGTCGGGACGTCCCACAGTATGACGGCGTAACCGGAAAATTCGGCGTTCGTTATCATCGTAAGCGTGATGACAAGCCCCGCTTCCGTTTCCGTCCAAGGCGAACTGATCACCTCCACGTCAGGCGTTTCGGTGTGTGTAACGGCGCTTCCTTTGGGACCGCGCTCCTGAACCGTATAGTCGAACCACCAGATAGGGTTGGGACATTCGCGTTCAAAACGGATCGAACGCTTGTGGTCTTCGATAAGGACGTATTCGGAGGACAGTGGGTCTTTGTACGGATGCGAGGTGTTGCGAAGCCGATGGATCGTGGAGACCCGTGTCCACCAAGGGATACGCTCCCGGGTCAGCAAATTGCGGTGATTGTACCAGTCGCACAGCCACCACATATCGTACAGGACATGATCGGTTTTGCTGACAAAGACCGTGCGCGGCGTGTACGGATAATGGCGGCGATAGTAGTCGGCGATGTCCATGGTACGGGTAAAGACCAGCTTGTAAGTTTTGGTCATCTCGAACCCCATAAACCGCTGATACCGATCGACAAATCGGGCCATGTCGTCCAAATCCGCAAACCGGTCGTCCAACTGCCCTGCCGCAAAACCATGATTGTGCGTAACACCGTCGTAGAGCGGGAGCAGAAAGGCGGGATGGCCGCTTAGTTCAGCTAAGTTGACCGCTTCGGCCATCCCTTGCCGGAGACACCGCTCCGCCGCGTCCCACACCCGGTCGGACGCGCCATAATGCCAGCTTACCGGCCCCAGAAAATGCCATCCTCCGCAGAAGTCCCACTGATGCGCCACCACCAAGCCGCCGGGCGTCTGGCGGGTCTTGCGGCAGTCCACAGGGGATGAGAAATAGGGAAATTCCGGCATGCCGAGCCAAGGTTTTGCATTGGCTTCCCACAGTCCGCAATGGTCGGTTACCCCCAGCCGCTCCAGCGCTTCGGTGTATCCGGGATCGAGGTCGTGATGCATTTCGAGCCGGGCAGGCCGGCAGGAGGCGGGGTGTGGAAGTAGCGTCCGGCAGCGTTCCAGCGCTGCGCCGTACTGTTGGATGCGGTCCTCTTGGTTCAAATCGGGCGTGTCGGGCAGCGCGGGCATGACCGTATCACCGTAATGCCGATGATAGCCGTGCAGTTTCTGAAACAGCGGATCGTCGGGGTAAACCGTTCCATGGGCAGGCGATAGTCGAGCGGGATGCCCAGCCCGTGGAGCGGAGGTTCGGATTCGAGTTCGATAAACGTGCTAAACCCCAGCACCACATGGTCGTCTTCGACGACGGCAAAATATCGGTAGAACGTCTCGCCGCCCGCCTGCCACCGGGCGAGATAATTGCCGGGTGTTTGGGCGCGGTAGACCCACGAAGCATGGCCGTCCGCAAACGAAAGCGCATGTCGCTCGCAGGGCAAGGCATATATCCAGTCGAGGCTGCCACCCGGACGAAACGCATCACCGGGGTCGGCCTGTTCTAAATAACGAGGAAAGATGCACAATTCACCGGAGGTACAACCGGCAGGCAAGTAGAAATCGAACCGGATGGTCTCGCCGGGGCGGAGTAGCCGACTGGACGTAAGCCACTGAGGTCGGGTGAGATGGGTGGAAGTCATGCTACCCCATTTGGAGGAAGTGACGGCTATGGTATTTTTGCATCTAACAGTTCACGAACTTCCGTTAGCCACACAGGTAGCTTTTCCTGAAGGATTTGTCAGACGACCCGATCCGGTATCAGTTCATACCCGTGTGCCAGTATATTGCGGAAACCCACAATCCGGTGAGCGTCGGTTATGCCATACCGCCTTCCGGCTTAATGCGTTTTAACCGGGTAAGGGCTTCCCCTATAATTTCAAAATGACGTTCTACACCGGCCTGTACCAGATGGTCCGCTAAATATTCCGTCTCGGACAGACCCTTGCTAAACTCTTGGATCAAGCGTCCTGAATGGAGAATATCGAGAAGAAGAGATCGAGGATTCTGCGACGTAGACACTCAGACGATCCCGGTCAAGGTTTTCTCGAACTAAGGGGTTGGAAACGGCTTCGTCCATTATAACATCTACAGGCCGGAGAAATAACGCTTCCAGACCTTCTTTAAGAGAAAAATACCGGTCGAAAAGTTGTCCGGCGCCTGCGAAGGTGACCAGTACGTCTATATCGCTTTCCGGTTTCAGATCATCACGGGCGGCAGATCCTACAATTTCGAGACGTTCGACCTCAAGCTGGCGGCAAAGTTGAAAAACGGCCTCTTGCTATGCGGTCACAGAGAACATGACTGACTTTCCAAGTTAGGGCGGAGTATTAAACATCTTGCTTGCATCCGTACCAGTTGCCTAAACACACGGCAATGTGTCTTCATGATACCGATTTCCTCACGGTCTGTCAATGTAGCCATGACGGAGGTAGTCCTTGCCCTCCGGCGTTTTTTGACATATCCTGTTACGGTTTGCCCGATCCGCGTCGGCGGGCGTTCTTTTCTATACCTACCGTTTACGGCCCGGAAAGTCTTGCTATGAAAACCCGCTCGGCGAAAGTCGTTTGACGGATGACCTTCGTCCTGCGGCCCATTCAGGCGAACGGCAAGTATGTCCGCGCGTCTCTCGTTGCTGCGAGACGCCCCGTCGCTCAAAAGGAGCCTATCTTGGATCGCCCCATACCCCTACCGTTTCATGAGATCGGTCGTCTTCCGGAGCCGGAGGACAATGTGGCCATTGCGGTGCGGCGATTGGAGGCAGGGACGCGTATCGTTCCGGTCTCCGGCGAGCCGTTTGTCCTGGGTCATACCGTACTCGAAGGTCACCGTTTTGCCGTCCGTGCCATACCGGAAGGCGCGGAGGTGTTGTCGTGGAATCTGCCCTTTGGAACCGCACTCTGTAACATCGCTCCCGGTGAGTACATCTGCAACCGCGAAATCCTCGAAGCGCTACGGATACGCCAGCTTGATTTTCCGCTTCCGGAGCAACCCAATTTCAAAGATCGGATGGATCGTTATCGGCTTGACAAGACCGTCTTTCGTGCGGGACACCAGATGGCGCCATTTGAGACGCCCCCCACTTTTTGGGGCTATCAACGCCCCGGATCGCGCGGATGTGGAACCCGCAACCATATCGTCCTGCTCGGAACGACCTCGCAGACCGCCAGTTTTGTCAAACGGCTCGAAACGCGACTCAAAGATGCCGCCGCTCATTACCCCCATATCGACGGGATCGTCGCGGTGGCGCACACCGAAGGCGGGGTGCAAAACCCACCCAACAACCGGGAGCTGTTGTTGCGGACATTAAGCGGGTACGTGGTGCATCCCAACGTCGGCGCGATTTTGCTGGTGGACTATGGCACGGAGTCGGTCACCAACGCGATGGTGCGGGCGTATCTCGAAGAATACGGCTATCCGCTTGGAGACGTGCTGCATGCGTTCTTGTCGCTCAAAGACGGGTTCGACGTCGAAATGGAGCGCGCCGCCGGTGTCGTGACAGGATGGCTGGAGACCGTCAATCGTGCAGAGCGGGCTGAACTGCCCGCGTCGCATCTCAAGATCGCGCTTCAGTGCGGCGGGTCGGACGCCTTTTCGGGGGTGTCGGCCAACCCGCTTTTGGCTTGCGTAGCGCGCGACGTCGTGCGCTCCGGCGGCGCGGCCAACCTCGCGGAGACGGATGAACTTATCGGCGCGGAGTCGTATGTGTTGAGCAAGGTCCGCGATTTCGAAACCGCCAAAACTTTTCTCGACATGGTCGAACGGTTCAAAGAGCGCGTGGCGTGGCATGGTCAGACCGTGGACGCCAACCCATCGGGTGGCAACAAGTTCCGAGGTTTGTACAACATCGCGCTCAAGTCGATCGGTGCCGCCCGCAAAAAACATCCGGACATCCGGCTGGATCACGCTATCGAATACGGTCAACCCATGACCGATCCGGGGTACTATTTCATGGACAGTCCCGGAAACGATCTCGAAAGCATAGCAGGCCAAGTGGCTTGTGGATGCAACATGATCTTTTTTACGACCGGAAACGGATCGATCACCAATTTTCCATTTGTACCGACCATAAAGATCGTCACGACTACAAAGCGGTTCGAGTTGCTCTCGAAAGACATGGATGTCAACGCGGGGGTCTATCTGGACGGAACGCCGATGGAGGAATTGGCGCGACAGACATTTGATTTGACGCTTCGCGTCGCGTCCGGAGAACGCACGACCGGGGAGCGCGCCGGTCATGCGCAGGTGTCGATTTGGCGCAATTGGCCCCAGGGGGACGGTATTCGTCTTCCGGAATTGCTCCGGCGTTCGTCGCCGCCGGGCAAGCCGCTTTCGCTTCGCCCCGGCATCGGGGCGCCGCAGCGCGCGGTGGGGCGCATAGAGAGCTATCTCACGGACGGACAACCAACCACCGAACGCGTGGGGCTGATTCTTCCGACCAGTTTGTGTTCAAGCCAGATCGCCCGAATGGCGGCGGAACGGCTCAACCGAAAAGCGGTCGGCAGGGCGCAAGGTATCTCGAGGTTTGTCGCCCTGTCACACACCGAAGGATGCGGCGTGTCGGGCGGCGCGTCCGAATCGCTCTACGCCCGCACCATGGCGGGCTATCTCGTTCATCCGATGGTGGCTTGCGCGCTTTTCATGGAGCACGGATGCGAACGCACCCACAACGATTTTTATCGTCAGCAACTGCAAAATCGGAGTCTCGATCTTGACCGTTTTGGCTGGGCCAGCGTCCAATTGGACGGCGGTATCGAACGCGTGCTGGACAGGACCGAAGCGTGGTTTGCGCAGACGCTGACCGCTATGAACCTGCCCGGTGTTTCCGTGCGTGGGCTGGAAGCGCTTCGGCTCGGACTGGCGGCGACCGGGCCGGTTTCTGAGTCGCTTGCCGCCGGGTTGGCCGGAGTGGTCCGCACGGTGGTCGAAACGGGTGGAACGGTCGTCGTTCCCGATCATGCACAGATGCTTGCCATGCCCGTGTTTCGGGATACGGTGACAGACGTCATAGAGCCTTGTCTGGCTTATGGACAGCCGTTTTCCGAACCCGGGCTGTATATTATGGACTCGCAGACGTCACATTGGGTGGAGACGCTCGTCGGGTTGGGGGCTACGGGAGTGGAGGTGGTGCTGGCGGGGGTAAGCGGTCATCCCGTACAGGGTCATCCGATGATCCCGCTTGTTCAGGCAGCATCCGCGTCGCTGCCAACAGCGTTTCATGGCGATGTCGATCTGATGGTCGGTGACGATGTTGCCGTCTCCACCAGCCAAATGCTGGACCTTTTGTGCTCCGTGGCTTCGCGCCAATATACGCCCCGCGCCGCCGCGCTGGGGAATGTAGATTTTCAGATCACACGTGGTCTTCTCGGTGTGTCTATGTGAAGTTTGAAGGGTGAAGTTTTGAAGGGTGAAAAAACAAGAACGAAGTACCGATATCTGTCCAACTGCCTGTCGTATCGGTTCTTCTTCAAACTTCACCCTTCAAACTTCTAACTTCTCTCTTCAAAGGAGGTCTTGTGACACGTATTATCGCCCGTCCGCATGAACTGGACCTGGACTCGCCCGGACGACGCGATTACTGGGTGGCCTTAGAACACGACTCGACCTGGGGCGATCATCTCATGCCCCTGACCGTCATGGTCGGTCCGGAACCCGAACCGGGAAAAGGACTTGCCGCCACTGGGGCCAACCATGGCAACGAATACGAAGGGCCGGTGGCGATCAAACATCTGCTCCGGGAAATACGGATAGAAGATGTGCGTGGCAGATTGATCCTTATTCCTGTTTTGAATCCGGCGGCGTTTCACGGCGGAACGCGAGAAAGCCTTGAAGACGACCGGGTCAACCTGAATCGCGCCTTTGTAGACGGAGCCGGCGTGATACCCGCCCTTGCAGGTATCACGCACCGGATCGCGGCTTTTGTCCGTCAGTATATCTGGCCGCGTGTGCATATCATGCTGGACCTGCACTCCGGCGGAAAGGGTCATCTCTTTTCCCCGTGTTCGAGCTTTCATGAGGTGGACGATCCGGAGCAGGCCCGTATCATCGAGGAGACGGCGCGGTGGTTTGGCACGCCGTTTGTCATGACGTACCAGAACGAGACGCCGGGGCTGTTGACCAGCGAGGCCGAGCGGCTGGGCAAGATCACAGTGGGCACCGAACTGGGTTGGGGAGAGACGGTAAGCCCGGTAGGGGTTGTGTACGGCAGACAAGGCATACTCGCAGCGGCAATTCGTCATGGCTTGCTCAAAGGAGAAGTCGCACCTGTCGGTCATCATGCGGACGGCACGCAAAAGCGTGTAGCGATTGTCGATCGTGCCTGTTTTGTGCCGGCGCCGTTTCCCGGTCACTACGAACCGCTGATGTCGTGCGGTGGATATGTAAAAAAAGGCCAGACCGTCGGGTTGCTTCACGACTTCTACCGGATCGATGAGCTGCCGTGGCCGGTACAGGCGGCGGTAGATGGATATGTGCTGTGCCAGGCATCGCGCGCACCGGTCCGTCAGGGATTGCATATCCTTGTCGTGGCAAATGAAGTTTGAAGGGTGAAGTTTGAAAAAACAAATGCTCCTTCACTGAGGGTCTGTCTTCTTCATCCTTCAAACTTCACCCTTCAAACTTCTTTACGGGGGTCTCATGTCCAATCCGCCAAATAAGGTCATCTATTCCATGATCGGCGTCAGCCGGTTCTACAATCAGCAACCGGTGCTAAAAGACATTTATCTGTCCTATTTCTATGGCGCAAAAATCGGTGTCATCGGTCTAAACGGGTCGGGCAAGAGTACCTTGCTCCGTATTCTCGCCGGGGTCGATACCGGATTTACCGGAGAGACCCATCTGTCACCCGGGCATACGGTTGGATATCTGGAGCAGGAGCCGCTCGTAGACAGCGCCAAAACGGTGCGCGAGGTAGTAGAGGAAGGGGTGCAGGAAACCGCAGACCTGGTAAAAGAATACGACCGGATCAACGAGAAGTTTGCCGAGCCGATGACCGACGTGGAGATGTCGGCGCTTTTGGAGCGGCAGGGTGTGGTACAGGAAAAACTGGAAGCGCTCAACGCATGGGATTTGGACAGCCGACTCGAAATGGCGATGGATGCCCTGCGATGTCCGCCCGGCGATACGCCCGTAAAGGTAATCTCCGGTGGAGAACGCCGCCGCGTGGCGTTGTGTCGTCTGCTTCTTCAGGCCCCGGACATCCTGCTGTTGGACGAACCGACCAACCATCTCGACGCCGAGTCGGTCGCTTGGCTCGAACACCATCTTCAGCAATACCCCGGCACGGTCATCGCCGTAACCCACGACCGCTATTTTTTAGACAACGTGGCCGAATGGATACTCGAACTGGATCGGGGACGCGGGATACCTTGGAAAGGCAATTATTCGTCGTGGCTTGAGCAAAAACAGCAACAGCTTACGCGCGAAGAAAAGACCGAATCGGAGCGCCAGAAGACGCTGGAGCGCGAACTGGAATGGATACGGATGACGCCGAGGGCGCGGCAGACCAAAAGCAAGGCCCGTATCAGCGCCTATGAAGACATGCTCAACCAGAAGACCGAACAACAAATCCGGGAATTGCAAATCTACATTCCACCCGGTCCTCGGCTCGGTAATATCGTCATCGAGGCGAACGGCGTCTCCAAAGCCTTTGGCGACCGGATTCTTTTCGAGGGGTTGAATTTTTCGGTTCCGGCGGGTGCCCTCGTGGGAGTCATCGGCCCCAACGGAGCCGGAAAAACCACGTTGTTCCGCATGATTACCGGCCAGGAAGTACCGGACAGTGGAGCGCTGCGTCTGGGCGATACCGTGCAACTGGCCTACGTGGATCAAAGCCGGGAAACGCTCAATGCCTCCAACACGATATGGGAGGAACTATCCGACCGGCTGGATGTCATTCAACTGGGAGACAGGGAGATCAATTCGCGTGCGTATGTGGCGCGGTTCAATTTTTCCGGAAGCGATCAGCAGAAAAAGGTAGGCGAACTTTCCGGTGGAGAGCGCAACCGTGTACATCTTGCCAAGATGCTCAAATCCGGCGCCAACGTACTGCTTTTGGACGAACCGACCAACGACCTTGACGTCAACACGCTACGGGCGCTGGAAGGCGGGCTGGAGAATTTTGTAGGATGTGCGATGATCATCAGCCACGACCGGTGGTTTTTAGACCGGATCGCCACACACATCCTGGCGTTTGAAGGAGACAGCCAAACGGTATGGTTCGAAGGCAACTATGCGGCGTATGAAGAAAACCGCAGGGCGCGGCTTGGTGATGCGGCGGACATCCCGAAACGCATCCGGTATCGCCAGTTGACGCGGTGAGGTAAGGACCGTACAGCGTATAGATACGGGTTTAAAACGCATCCGGTATTGCGGATAGACTATTTTTTCTTTACCGGTTTGAGCGCCGGCAGACGTTTTTTGATACGCTGGAACCGTTCGGAATCCTTACGGAGTCCGGCTTTTTTAGGCAGGGCGGTGATGTCGCGCTTGGCATTGGTGATACGTTCCGCAGGCGCAGGATGCGTCGTAAACAAAGCGGCAAATCCCGTAGGGTTTTCGTCGTGCAGGGCCTTGAGTTTTTCAAAAAACGTCGCCATACCCATCGGGTCGATACCCGCGTCGTATATCTCTTGAATGGCGAGGGCGTCCGCTTCTCGTTCGGCGTTGCGGCTGTATTTCAGCATCCCTATCGCACCGCCGATACCGGCAAATTGACCCGCAAGCTGACGCGCCATACCCGGATTGTCACCGATGACCAACGAGGTGATCAATTCCAGCCCTATCTGGCGAGTCATCTGTCTGACCCCATGACGTCCTACCACATGACCAATCTCGTGTCCCATCACCCCAGCCAACTCGGACTCGTTTTCCGCCGTAGAGATCAACCCCCGGTTGACGTACAGAAAACCGCCTGGCAGGGCAAATGCGTTGACTTCGTCGGTGTCCACCACTTTGATCTCATAGGCGATGTCCGTGCGTTTGGAAACTTTTACAAGCGACTGACCGAGTTCCTGTATGTATTTGACCACTTCAGGATCTTTGTATAGCTTGATTTCCTTTTCGATTTCCTTGGAAAACTGTTCTCCCATCTCCACTTCCTGTCCTGTAGGAATAAGGAGATTTTCTATGGTTCCTCCACACCCGGAATTGGGCAGAGAGGCAAAAATCGGTAAACTCGCAGCGACGGCCATGTAGCGGAACGGAGTCCATTTTCTGGTCAACAGCGACCGCAAGCCGTGCAAAAAGTCAAAACAAGACATATCGTCCTCCTCAAACGGATGCCATAACCCTTTCGCTATACAGTAAGATAAACCCGAACGGACGAGGCGCAATTGAATCTCTTGACAAACGTCTCTGAAATCCGTCGTTATCTTGTCTTTGCTCGTGCGACCGGCCCGCCGGAGGCTGCGCATTGGGCAGAGGCCGAAATTTCTCTCCTCGGTCACGGTAGCAACAACCGTCTGTATGAATTGACGACCCCGGAAGGTGCTTATGTACTCAAAATGTATCCGGCGGGAAGAGAAATACGGATGCGGCGTGAATACGAGGCGCTGTGTGCATTGGAACCGTGGGGGGTCGCGCCACAGGCGATGGCAGGCGATCCTGCCGGGCGGCATGTAGACGCCCCGGTACTCATCTATCGCAAAATTTCGGGTACGCCGCTGTCCGTAGAAAAGCTCGAAACGGAGGATGTCAGCAAGCTTCCGGCGGTCTGGCAACGCATACACCGGCTTGACGTGCCGACGTGTTCCATGCTAAGCGAACAGGTGGGACCGGCATCGCCATACGACTGTCTTGCCCATATAGACGGTCTGCTTCGCGCGCTTCGCTCCGGTCGTACTTCTTCCGATCCCCGCATGGTCGAAGGCATAAATCAGTTTGCCATGCTACGCCGTCGGCTCGATGGCCTTCCGTCGCTTTCTATGGCGTCGCAACACAGGCGGATGACGCTATGCCATGTAGACAGTCGGATAGGCAACATGATTCGAGACGAACAAGGACATCTCCGGCTTGTAGATTGGGAACATGCAGGCTTTATGGAACCGGCATGCGATCTTGCCGGTTTTTTCTGCCACCCGGAGACCGTTCGTCTTCCGGCGGCGTTGCGGGAAAACTGTCTCCGCGTCTATGCGGGGTTGTCGGAAGATCCCTATGTCTATGAGAAGGCCATGCTATATCTGTCGGTTTTGGCGGTTCAGTGGATGGGCAGGCTGCTTGCGCTGATCCACGACTACGATGCGCAGAAAACGCAGCCGTGGGCGGTACGACGCTCGGTCGAGGAACTGTGGATGGATGTAGAGGTATACCGACGGATAGAGGCGGCGTTATAGGTGGTATCGTGCTTACCCTACAGACACCCCTGCTGTCGAGGGTTTATTCGCCCACCGGCACCCGAAGCGTAAAGCAGGTTCCCGCACGCTCCCTATTTTGCGCCTCTATGTGGCCGTTGTGCGCGGTCATGATTTCCCGACAGATATACAACCCCAATCCGATACCACCCGACTGCTGACGGGTGGTTTTAAACGGCTCGAAAAGCGTAGAAAGTGTCGCTTCGGGAATCCCTCGTCCGTTGTCCGACACCCGTATGGCTACATAGTCGCCTTCCGACCCGGCGGTGATTTCGATGTAGCCTCTTCCGGATACGGCCTGCGAAGCGTTGATGATGAGGTTGACCAGCACCTGGCAAATCTGCTGGCGGTCGACCCGCACTTTCGGAAGAGATTCCTCAAAATGACAAGCGATTTCGACGTTTCCCTCGAATAGTCTCGGACGCGTAATGTCGAGCGCTTCGCGGACGATGTCCGGAATTTGCTGGAACTCGCGTTTGATGTCCTTTTGTCGTGCAAAATTGAGCATCGAATATACGGTCTGGTTGATCCGGTCGACATGGCTGAATACCAGATGCGAATATCGTTCGCGTTCCGCCTCGTCCTTTGTAAGACGGATCAGTTCGGCACTGCTGGCGACCGAGGCAAGCTGGTTGCGCACTTCGTGAGCGATGGAAGCCGCTACGATGCCCAGCGTGGACAGCCGATTCAAATCCCGCATGGCTTGATCGAACATGTCCCGACTGTCCGCCCGGATGCGTTCCACCCGCAGAAGGACGGCATGGACGCGCGCCATGAGCTCGTCCAAATGAAACGGCTTGGTGATATAGTCGTCCGCCCCAGCATGGAATCCATCGAGCTTGTTTGGCATTTCCGACCGAGCGGAAAGAAAGATAAAGGAGATGGTGTTCAGCCCCGCTTGCTCTCGTACGCACCGGCACAGATCGAGACCGTCCGCGCCCGGCATGGTGACATCGCAAAGCACAAGGTCCGGGGATTGAGAACGGATCGCCCCAAGCCCCTCTTCACCGTCGTACGCCGTCACGACTTCATAACCTTCGGCTTCAAGGTTGAGTTTGAGCATCTGAACGACGTTGAACTCGTCATCCACGACGAGTATGCGTTTTTTGGGGCCCACGGACCATATCCTGAAGAGGTTGTGCAGGAAGGGTAAAGCAGAAAACACTGCCTTTGCCCGGTTGACTGGTTGCGGAGACCTCCCCGCCAAGTTCTTCGACGATGGAACGGACGATGGAAAGCCCAAGCCCTGTTCCGGAGGCTTGTACACCGGGTGTTTTGATCCAGAAAAACCGGTCGAAGATTCTTTCGAGGTTTTCCGGAGAAATACCGACACCGGTATCGAAAACGCTCGTTTTTACATGCGTGGCCATACACTCCAGCGTAACGCTCACGCGGCCTTCCGGCGACGTATACTTGATGGCGTTGTGTACGAGATTGTCCAGCACGCGACGTATGGCATCCCGGTCACCCAAAATCGGCGGCAGGGTTTCCGGGGTGGACAGGGAAAGAACGATCTGTTTTTCAAAAGCCTGTATCTGGAGCGCGTGTACGGTCTCTTGAGCCACCTCGACCAGCGAGAGCGGTCCTCGCTCTAATCGCATGGTGCCGGCTTCTATGTGGGACAGGTCCAGCAGATTGTCGATAAGCCGCGTAAGCCGGCCGCTTTCTTCTCCGATGGTGCGCGCGCAGTCCAATTGCTGGGCTTCGGATATCTTGTCGCGTAACCGCAACAACGTCTCGGCATATCCCTGTATCGAGGTCAGCGGGGTTTTGAGCTCGTGCGAAACGTCGGAAACAAAACGGGACTTGAGTTCGCTGATACGGCTGACCTGATCCAGCGCATCCTTGAGGTCGGCGGTTTTCTGCTCGACTTGTTGTTCCAGTCCTTCGTAACTCGCCTTGAGCGATCTTGCCATCTCGTTGAAAGACGTAGCAAGCTGACCTATTTCGTCGCGCCGATCAAGATCGATACGATGCCCCAACTCGCCCTGCGAAAGACGTTGCGTGCTGTCTACCAGTTGCAAAACCGGTCTGCCTATGGACCGAGCCGCGAGGGTGCCGATCAGGAGCGCAAGACCGAAACTGGCGGCCATCAGGATGGCCGCCTCTTTTTCCATGGTTTCTATGGCCGCCTACGCCTCTGCGGCAGGTTGCTCGACGACCAGCCCCCAGCCGAACGGAAGCGGCGCATAGGCGGAAAGATAGATGTCGCCGGTCTCCGGGTGGACATAGTCCACACTGCCCGTTTGCCCGTTCAACACTCGTTTGACAGGTGTCAGATGTTGCCAGTTGTCTTTCCGAAAAATCGCTTTTTTGTCGCTGTCCGCAATCACGATGCCATCCGGAGAAACCATATAGGCCCAGCCGGTTTTGCCGATCCTAAGACCGTCCACCACTTGCCAGAGTTCGCGGAGCGTCAACTGCGCGGCGAGAAGACCTATCTGCGCGCCAAAACGTCGCACCGGCGCGACCAGAGTAAGAGCAGGCACGTCGTCGTCCAAAAAATAGATGCCCGACTGGTAGAGCGTTTCCGAAGGATGGGCCAGCAGATGCTTTAGCCCTGCCGTATAAGTGTGTACGAACAGCGAATCGGCCGCTCCGTAGGTCAGGCTTCCGGAGACGAGGATTTTGCCGTTCGGATCCATAAAGGCGACGTGTTTGAACAGATGCGGATCGCTCAACTGAAACTCGACCAGCATGGTTTCCCGTTGCCATGTATCGGCCGGGGCAGTGGCCATCACCGCGACCATGGCAAGCATGGTTTCCTGTGGGTTTCGGATGATCGCCTGAATCTGCCGCGCCGCCTGCACGACAATACTCCGATAATCTTGAAGCACGGCAACCCGTACGGGCTCCTGCGCCCGCGACAACAACAGCAGGCCGAGCGTCAACATAGGCAAAACCGTCAGCGGAATGATCACCGCCAGCAGTTGCCAGCGGATGCTGGAGGAGAAAAACCTGAAAACGGGCATAGCTATGAAAACCGAAAGGATTTCGTTGGACCCGAGCATCCGAAAAGTGCGCCCGGCGGCCACTACGGTCAATATACAGGATACGGACGAGCGACCCCAGTGAAAATAATATCCATTGTCAACGGGCAATGGGCTTTGCATGTAATCTTTTGATATGAAACGAGTTACGGTCGCGTAATCATGAAACGTGGATAAACGATCGGTATAAACGGTTTGGGATGCGTCGCAAACGAAACGCCATACACCGATATTCCGGAGTATGGGGTAACAGTAGAGTCGACTTGGCGCTAACGAGCTTACCGCACTCACTCGGAGAACGAACCGTTTTCGAATTCCGGCCCATCCGCCCGGAGCGACTGCTGGGCGGCGTCATACTCGAATTTGATCATTTCGGGTGTGGTTCGCTCGAAAAATTCTTTTTCGCAGTCCGGCGCGTAAATATCGCCGGTCTTGAGATGTGCCTCGTACCGACATACCGAACCACACATGGGCACGTAGGTGCAGTCGAGACACTGATCATTGCGCCAGACATCCAGCGTCATGAATTCGGAAAACTTGTAGTTGAGACCGTTCCATACGTCGCCAATACTAAACTCTTCTCGTCCCACCAAGGGGGGGCAGTTGTAGAGCTTTCCGAGCGGATCGACGATCCGCGCGGTTTCGCTCATCGTCATGGCTCAGGCGACCTGTCCGAGTCCTGGGGTAGTGCGAAACCCTCGGCTGACAATGGCGCGTTTCATCTCGACATAGGCTTCGGGAAGAAGCCCTTCGGAAATCGAGTGTGACCCCGCTTTGGCCTGCGAACCGCACCCGCCGCCATCACCGGCCAACACGGGCACGTCGATAGGGATAAGCCCGCCTGGAAGCGGCGCGTGTTGTCGGGCGGTCTCCTCGGCGGCCCGCTGGGCATCCCGGCGGTCGAGTGTGTCCATGATCGGCTTGAACTCGAAGGCGTGGATTTTTTCTCCTAACCCCGTCTCCTTCATAAAATCAAGCAGACGGTGAATCGCCTCTTGGTTTTCGTCGTCACAATTGCCGCCGATGTTGACGATCACTTTGTCGGATACCGCCCGGATGTTTTTGATGATCCGATCGAACGACCCTTTTCCGCTCAGGTAGGGCCGCTTTTTGTCATGCGCTTCGCGGTCGCCGTCCAGCGTGATTTTGACATACCGAAGCCCATAAGGCGTCAGTCGGTCCACCACATTTTCGGTCAGCAACGCCCCGTTGGTGGTGATACCCACCACAAAGTTGAGCCCCTTTTGCTCGCAGTATTCAAACAGTGCTTTGGAGACGGTCTCCATCATGGGCACGTTGAGTAGCGGCTCACCACCGTAAAACCGGAGCGACAGATTTCTAGGGCGAAGCCCCTCGACAAAATCGCAAATCCAGTTGAGCGTCGCCTCGGCGGTTTCGTCGGTCATGTAGATTTCTTGCTCTTTGATCGACTCCTCTAAACAGTAGACGCACTTGAAATTGCAGAAATATGTCGAACAGACCATGATGGACACCGTGTCCTTTTGGTGTTTGGCACGGTCAAAGGTGTGCGTGACCAGGTTTTTCTCGTCGATAAAATCTTCGACGACGATACCCAACTCGATCAGCATATTCAGGTATTCGCGCGCTTTGTCCGTAAGATCGGTAGGATGATCGAGACGGTCGAGCATGTCCTTGAGTTCCTGATTGATCACCACCATCGACTCGGTCAAGGTGTTGTAGACGATACAGGAGCCAGGTTCGGGATAATCCGGACCGGTGATGGTATAGGTGGAAAGCTTCATGGGAGGTATCCTGCTGTGTAGAGTATGTATGGCAAGACGGGATGGGTGGTTGTAGGACTGTTTGGGGGGTCGGGTATGAGGTGGGTTCGTCGCGGCACGGCGGTTTTCTGCTGGGCCGTCCTCCCCGGCGGCTGTTGCCGCCGGGGAAGGGGCGATCAGCCGTTTAGACCGATCTCGAAACAGGGCCAGAACGTGCCTTCGATGAGTATACAGCACCGACCTGTTTCTTCGGCTTTGGCCGATGTCCACTTTTTGGCGCATTTTTTGACGACGACCAGCTTCATTTTTTCCCTCCTGTGAGGGGTTATGGGGTGACGGGACGAGACGCCACATACCATTTGTGTATATGCTGAGAAAGCAAAAACCCGAACCGGTTTTCGATACCTTCTATGCGTCGGTTGGCTGCGGCAAAACGGCGTTTGAAAAAGAGAAACGCGAGCGGTTGTTCTTCGGTCAGTGTTTTGTATATGGCGTGATACAGGGGTTGCCGTTTGGCCAGATCGGGTATCAACTCTCCGGCTTCAAACAGGCTATCTACCCGCGTGTTCCGATAGCGGGCAAGATTCAGCGTATTTATATATTTGCTGTGAAAAAAAAGCGAGGCGGTGATGGGGTCCTGGCCGACATTGTACTGGATCAGCGCGATGTCGAAATCGCCGGTGCGAACTTTTTCAAGAAACTCCGGCGTGTCCAAGCGGTCGAGGCGGATTTCTATACCCACTTCCTGACGTTGCTGCCGGATGAAAAGCGCCACCCTTTCCTTCATTTTGTCGCCCCGATCCACTAGAAAAGATACCTTGAAAGGCTGTCCGTTACGACGCATCCGATGGTCGCCGGTCTGTTGCGTCCATCCGGTTTCGTTTAACAATCGGATCGCCTGTCTTGGGTTGAAGACTTGGGGAGACGTATCCGGGGTGGAAACCCACGATCCCAGAAAAAACGGGCCGCTGGCTATGATGCCGTGACCTTCCAGCGCGCGGTCCACGATCGCCTTTCTGTCGAGCGCGGCGGAAAACGACTTTCAGATTCTGCGGTCCGAAAACAGGGGATGTCTGTTGTTGTACGTGAGTGTATAGCAAAAAGGGTCCAGATCGTCATAGATAAACCGAAACGTGGTGGAATCCACACGGACCAATTCCATATCTTCCGGTTTGAGGGTAGGGGCTACGTCTATCTCTTCGCGCATAAGACGGGCAAACAGTGCGGCGTCGTTGAGTCCGGTCCAGAAGATTACACGAGCCAAATACGGGCGTCCTTCGTAGTAGTCGGGGTTTGCCGAAAAGGCAATGCTGGTGCTGTCTATCCATGATTCGAAACGAAACGGGCCGGTGCCGAAAGGGTTTTGGTTAAAGGGGGCATCTCCAAGTGATTCGCCGACCAACAGATGTTGGGGGACGATATAGGAGGTGGCGGGGCCGGTAAGAAACCGGGGGGTAATCTGGTTCAATGTCATGCGGATCGTGTAGCGGTCTACGGCGTCTACCCGTATCAGCCGGTCCATGGAGGGGTCGCGGTGTTTGAGTGCGGTGTCGTAGGTAAACTTGACGTCTTCCTAGGTGCATTCGGTTCCGTCATGAAATTTTACGCCCTGTCGTAGCCGGAAGGTGTAGGAAAGACCGTCGGGCGCGATTTCCCACGATTCGGCAAGATCGGGCGTGGGGCGGAGGTCGGCGTCCAGCCGGGTCAGACTGTTGAACAGCAGGGGGAACATATTGACGGCTACAGTCGAGGATGTAAGCAGGGGGTTGAGGGCTTCGGGGCGTGTGTTGTTCCCGATGACGACTTCCCCGCCATAGCGAGACGCATTTGGATCGGCGGGCGGACGAGGCGATTTTTCGCAGGCCCCCCCGCAAAAAGCGCGATACCTATCGACACTGCATAGCGAATTGTCAAAGAACGAGCGGTTATCGAACAAACCGGGAGGGGGCTGACCGTATGGGAAACATTCCAGTATTTTCCCCATTTTTTCCATAAAATCATATCCATCTCCTTAAACGTCAAGGCTAAAAGATGTCTATTCCAAAATTTCCTATTTTATTCTTGAAAAATTTTTCCCTGCCCCATTTCCATATCTTTTGTTTTTGTGGACTGTGATACCGTAGCGCGCTAATCTGTCTTGAATGCCGCCGGGTCGATCCGGTTGCGCCGGAGTAGCGCGTAGAGATTGGTCCGGTTGACGCCCGCCACATCGGCGGCATCGGCGACGCTACCGCCAAACGCCCGCAGCAAGGTGGTGAGATACTGTTTTTCAAACGCCCGCACCGCCTCGTCCTTGGCCTTGCGAAACGATTTGAGTTCCGCCTCGTCATACCGGGTAAAGAGGTCTTCGGTCTCGATCAGCGGTCCGGGCGCAACGGCCGCGGCGTATTTGATCTTGTTGACGAGTTCACGGACGTTACCCGGCCACGGATAGGCCATGAGTCGTTGCATCGCGTTGGTGGAAAATCCCCCAAAACGACGCCCTCCCGTCTCGCCTACCGTCTCCAAATAGTGACGTGCCAGCACAGGAATGTCATCGATCCGTTCGCGTAGCGGTGGAATGACCAGCGTGGCTGCGCCGATTCGATAGTACACGTCTTCGCGGAACGTTCCGCTCCGGACCGCCTCACTGAGTATCCGGTTGGTCGCCACGATGATTCGCACATCGATCTGGACGTTTTTGGTGCTGCCTACAGGACGGAAGGTACGTTCCTGAAGCACACGCAACAACTTGGATTGGGTAGACAGCGGCATATCGCCTATCTCATCCAAAAATACCGTTCCATGGTTGGCGCTTTCCAATAGCCCGGTATGCTGACGGTCTGCACCGGTATAGGCGCCTCTGGCATGACCAAAAAGCTCGTTTTCAAGAAGCGACTCGGTCAGCGTGGCGCAGTCGATCGGCACAAGCGGCGCGTCCGCGCGTGGACTGCTGTAATGGATCGCTTGCGCCAGCACCTCTTTACCCGTTCCGCTTTCTCCCTGAATAAGAACGGTCACGTCGCTTGCCGCCAGTTGCGCCGCATGACGGCACACCTGGTCCATGGCCGGGCTTGCTCGGACGATACGGTCGAAATGATGCGTACCCTCGAGCGCGTCCCTGAGATGACGCACCTGACCTTTGAGTTCGGCAAATTCGAACGCCTTGTGGATACGAAAGACGGCGTCGCGCATGGTAAAAGGTTTGGTCAAATAGTCCACCGCACCCTGTTTCATGGCATCCACAGCGTTGTCTATCGTACCGTATGCGGTCATGATGATCGTGGGTAGTGCCGGATATCGAGCGTGAATCTGCTGCATAACCTCCACCCCGTCCATGTCAGGCAACCGCAGGTCGCTCACTACCAGGTCGCAACTCTGCTCGGATACGGCTTCGATACCTTCCTGACCATCGGCGGCGCACACCACCTCAAATCCTTCGGTTTCGAGGCTGAGCGCAAGAAGTCGCAGAATTTCAGGCTCGTCGTCGATGATCAGAATCCGGCGTGCCCACGCCGCAGGGGGTTGCGTCATCCCTATCGCTCCCGTTCGTATCCCAAACGTTTGAGTTCTTTCTCGTTTTTTCGCCAGCCGGGACGCACCTTGACCCACAGATCCAGATACACCGGCCTACCGAGAAATTCGATCAGTGCTTCCCGCGCTGCCGTGCCGATGCGTTTGAGCATGACACCCTGTTTGCCGATCACAATCCCCTTCTGAGAATCCCTTTCCAGCAGAATCGATGCCTGTATGTACGCGGTTCCGTTTTCCCGGTCCTTGAAATCTTCGATCAACACGGCCGACGCATAAGGGAGTTCGTCGCCCAGACGTAAAAAGACCTGCTCCCGGATGATTTCACCCGCAAAAAACCGTTCCGGGCGATCGGTAAGCATGTCGGGAGGATAGAGCGCCGGACCTTCGGGAAGCGCCTGCACGGCCGCGTTTAGCAGTTCTTCGAGTCCTTCCGACAACAGGGCGGAAACCGGAACCACATGCGAAAAAGGAAAACGCCGGATCGCTTCTTCGATTAGTGGAAGCAAAGCGGGTTTTTTGATCCGGTCGATCTTGTTGATCGCCAGAAGAACCGGTCCTCGGCTTTGTTTTAGTCGGTCTACGATACTTCGGTTGAGGTCTTTGAGCGATTGCGTCGCGTCGATCATAGCGATGGTCACATCGGCAGCACGTATGGTTTGTACGGCGGCATGTACCATCATCTCATGAAGCGTGTAGGCAGGATCGAGCAGACCGGGCGTATCCATGAAAACCGCCTGATACGTCGGTCTGGACAGTATGCCGATGACCCGCTGTCGCGTGGTTTGGGGTCTATGCGTGACGATCGACAGCCGTTCGCCGATCAGGGCGTTCATCAGGGTAGACTTGCCCACATTGGGGCGTCCGACGATGGCGATGTATCCGGCGCGGTGGGGTGTGGGTTCGGTGGGCATAAGCGGACCCTGAAATCGAACGGAAAGGAAATTGATCACGAAAGACACAAAAAATACAAAAAATAAAAATATTTTACAAAACAACCTATGACGTTTCCGAAACGCAATATACAGGTTTTAGGACAAGATGTATTAAAAAATATACGAAAACAAACAGACGAGCAAGAAGAAGCTATCTCGTTAGGGCGAGCCTGAGTGCGGTCGTCAGCTTGAGTACGTCCTGATTGGTACGCCGCAGACGGCCGGAGATCGTTCTGGCGATATTGCGGAGGATTTTGTAGCCGATCTCAGGATAGGCTTCGCAGAGTCCGTTGAAATGATCTTGTTCGATGATGAATAGGGTGCAGTTGGTTATGGTGGTCACGGTCGCCGACCGGACGTCGTTTTCGAGAAGCGCCATCTCGCCAAAGAAAAATCCCGGTCCCAACTGAATAAAGGTTTTTTCCTTCTGACCAAATTCGTTACGGGTTACCTTGAGCGTCAGGGTGCGAGAGACTTCGGCCGTCCCCTCCTGGATGATATACATCCGAGTTCCCTTTTCTCCTTCCTGCAAAATATCCGAATGGGCAGGTATGGTTTCCTTGGACATGATCGCCGCAATTTTTTCGATTTGCTCGGCGGTTAGTCCTTCGAACAGGATGACGGTTTTCAGAAAGGACAGATCGGCGTCTTGGGACATAGGGGTCAAATCTCTATGGGCTTGGCAGCGATGATGATCGCCGAGTGTTCGGGTTGAACGATATAATCGTCCGCCGGATTTACCAAAGTTCTGACGTTTTGTTTTTCGTCTCCAACATTGCTCTTCTGCGCTTCGGCGAATTTCTGACGGATAAAGTTGTCGATCAGCGAGTCGTCATTGCCAAGAATGTCGCCCACCTCGATGCTGGCCTCTTCAGACACCAACGCGATGAGGATAGTCTTGTGGTGGTTTCTGAAGTAGTCGGAAAGTTCGCGGAAGGGGCGTCCAACAAGCTCGCTGGGAACATTGGTTCGGTACAGACTGTTGCCTATGTCAAAACTAAGAAGCTCTCTTACGACCTGTGACACGCCCCGTGCAACGATGGCGGAGGCGAGCAGAAGTCCGCTGTCCTCGCCACTGACGATGATATCATCTACATCGGCTCGTCGTAAATGCTGTTCGTTGTCACGGTTGAGCAGCTCGGCGCAAGTCGTCACACTGGGTTCCATGGTTTTGATGGTCAACGTGGCGATGATGGTACGCTCGTCCGCATTGGCGACCGTTCCACCCACCACATCCGCCAGCACCACGGCGGCTTCCGCCTCGCGGACATTGGCCCGATCCAGGACCGACTCCAGACAGTAATTGCCGAGTACAAACCTGACCAGTTCTCCGTGTCGGAAGAGCACTTCGTTCATCTGATCCTCGGTCTGATCGTTGACCAACACGATTTTTTATTTTCCGGCGCGGATCAGCCCGGTGATGACCTGCCCAGCATCCTTATTCCATCCGCAGATAAGCGCATGTCCCTGCCATCTGATGCGTTCCAAACCGCGTGCCTCCTTGAGTCGTTTGGTGACGAAAATGGATGCGACCTTCGCCGTAAAAAACGACGTCAGTGCAATACCGGCGAACATCATGAGAATAGCCACAAACCGGGCGATATGGGATTTGGGCGTCATATCTCCGTATCCGGTGGTCGTCATGGTCACAAACGCCCACCAGATGGCATCCGGGATATTGGTAATCTGCGGCTCGCTGACCGTCCGGTCCAGGATCGTAACCGTGATGGCGCCCAAAACGGCGATACCGGCCATCAGCCCAAACACGAGACGAAACGTAGGGTTCCGGTAAGCCAGGGTCCAGACTTCCCCCACGATTCCCAAGATCATGGACAGTCCTTGACGCACCGGTTCCCAGAGTGCGGTTCGGAGCCAAGAAGTAGAAAATAGATAGCGATTCATAGAGCGAACCGGAAGATGACCGCATGGTGCTAAGGCGTTCGTGTCTGCTCGATATATACGCTTACACGGAAAAAATCGTCAATATGGCTATCGGGTAGGCTGCAGATCCGTGGGATACGGACATCCCTGTACCCGTGCAGATATGCTCACCCGTTGCCGGGTCGGTCGGATGGCGGTGTTAATCGGAAACGTCCTACTGCTGGGGTTTGGGGGGAATATAAGTATAGGCTCTGGTTACGGGGCTGGTCAGCAGTTGGCCGTGCGCCTGATCGCCAAAGGCCCCGTTGTCTTCAAGTGCGGCGGCGATGGTTTCGACCTGGCCGGGTGCGACGATCATAATGACGGCTTCCCGAGCAGGAAAAACGCCATCGGAGCCTGAGGAATCGAGTTGAAGATACTTGATCTGACTGATCGTCGCGCCCGCCGCTCCGGCTTCCATCGCCACGCCGGTGAAGAAGTCGGCGCGCCCTTTGTCGCAAATATAGACAAAGTTCAACAGATTTTCAAGGTACTTCCTTTCCTGCATTTCCCTGAACGTGCTAAACTCTCGTTTGCGCCAGCCTGTACTCCCCTGTATTTGGTCGATGGCGGACACGATCTGCGCGATGCTGGCGGCCTGTTCCGTAGTACCGACCGAATATCGAGTATTCAGAAGTCCGTACCCGACAGGATACTGATAGATAAACCCCTTACCCGGTCGGGCCAAATAGCCTATGTCGATCATGATGTCCATGAGGTGATGGGCGGTGTCCGCATCGGTGACGATCTCGATGATCTCCTTTTCCGCCGGAACCGTCACGCGCCATAACCCTAATTTGTCGCGAACACCCGTACCCACCCCAAAGGTGATGGCAGGCACACCGGTTCCGGTATCGAGTCCTATCCGTCCTATAGCTTCGCCTTCGCCTTTCTGGACGATACAACAGATGCCAGCCAGATTGCTCAGAATACTCTTGCCGGAAATGGTCAGTTCTCGGGCGTCATTTTCTATGCATCGTTCATGGGCCTTGAGAAGCGTAACGGATTTTGCGTATACGGAACCCCGCCCCGGCAGGTCTAATTCACCAGCCTGAATGATCAGGTCGAGCACCGGGAGTTCATCTTCCGGGGATACCAGAAACGTAACAATGTTGATGGGGTCGTCAAGAAGTCTGGATCCGCCCGAAACAATCCGCATGATGCCTTTGGGTTCCTGAAGCAAGGCTCTACGGCCTGTAGCCATGTTCACATGGGTGATGCCGCAGGATTTAAGCGCATCAAAGATCGTGGGCGTTATGCTCTTCTCGACTACCACGGAAATCTGGCTTGCCGTTCGATGGATATCCATTGGTTTTTACTTTCTTCCCCACCCTCTGCTGACGTAAAGCCCCACAAGGAGGACCGTCAGAATGGGATAGACGGAGGCCATGGCCAGAATGCCGAATCCTTCCACGACGTTGATCTGATTACCTATGCCCAAACCCATGGCAAGCACGAGGGGTACCGTGATAGGGCCTGTAGTGACGCCGGCACTGTCCCAACCGATATTGACGTATTCTTCCGTAGAACACCAAGTGATAAACAGCACCAACAGATAGGGGGGGGTCAGCAGCCAGATCAGTGGAATATCCCAGATCACTTTTACCACACCTATGGCGATGCCTAATCCTACGCCGATGGCCACAGCCTGCATCAGCATGGATTTCTTGAATGTACCTACGGTCAGTTCTTCCACGGTGAGACCCAATGCGTTGAGCGCCGGTTCGGCCAGCGTCGCCCCGTATCCCATGACAAACGCAAAAATCAACACGACCAGAAAACCGTCGATTTCACGGTCACCACCGTAGAGAGGCCCTTTGAGCGGCGTATAATGATACAGCCCATTTTCCCGCTCATAGGCCGATTCTTCGAAGGGAACCTGCACATAGGCGTCGTTGATTTTGGCGACAAAAAATCGCTCCTTGGCTCCATCCGGTGTCAGGCTGGTTTGGATGATGCTTTCGTCAAAGCCCCGTATGATCTGTTTTTCATCCGAGAGCGGAATGCTTTTGAACGACGACGGAAGCTTCGATCCAACCTGACCGCCTAAGCGGCTTAACCCAAGTTCGTTGCCGATATTGAACAGGATCATACCCAACACCGCAAAGACGACTCCCAAGAAAATCTCATCGGGGCGGGGCAACCGTTCTCTCAGCAGTACAAGAAGGACGATCAAGAGTACCAGAACAAGCGGGACGATCGCTTGAACTGACAGGACGCTGTTGCGGAGGGTGACGTCCTTCATATCGATAGTTTGCGGTTGGCTGGCATTATCTGCCCTGACCATTCGGATGCTTTCCTCGTCGCCAAAGGCGACAAGTTGCTGCGGCCGCGTCCCTCGTTCCAGCGCCCAACGTTCGAGGGCGTCGGGCGCGCTGTTCCCCAAAACAGCCGCCGTCAGATTGCGATCCTGTTTCATCCGTCCGATAAATCCGATCAGATCAGGCTCGCCGCCCTCGAAAAGCGCGGCCTGATTCTCCGGAGCGGCGTTCATAAGCGCATATCCAATCAGCGCATTTTCGTTTTCGAAGAGACCTGTGGCCTTGGCGCGGTTCTCTTTTTTGAAAAAATCCGTCTCTGTCATGGGCGATGGAGTCTGCGGGAGGAAGAAGGCCCCAAGAAGCAAAACGGCGAAGATAGGAAAAAGAGAGGCAAGTGTCACCACACCGAATCCGGAGTTTTCCGTGTTTTGACCGCCTGCTATCCGGCAGATGCCGATACCGAGCGCGAGTACAAGAGGCACAGTCACCGGTCCCGTGGTGACGCCGCCGCAGTCCCATGCCACGCCGGTTAGATACTGTATGTTCGGTTCGATGATCCCCCAGCACGAAAACACGACCAATCCGCCGGCCAACACATAGGTAAAGGGTTTTAAGGACCAGCCATACAGAAACCGCAACATGCCAAACATCACGGCAATGCCTACGCCCACACCGACGGCGTTGACAAGATAGGCAGAATGCTTGTTGAGCAGCAGAAACAGCAACGGGGCGTCCCATGGCTTGACAAAGGCGCCGGCCGACTTGAGAATGCCGATCGCCGGTTCGGCAAACGTGGCCCCTACACCGAGAATAAACGCAAAGGCAAGAATGGCCGGTAACTTGAACTTCTGCGGGAGTTTGACGCCAATGGTCTCGCCAAGCGGCATCAGACCGAGAAACAGACCTTCCATAAAAAAGGCCAGCCCAATAATAACCAGCACAATGCCTGCCGTGATAATGACCGCATCGGCTATCGGAATATTCAGGGCAATCGTCTGGAAAAGGATGAGATAGGCGACGATCAGAAAAACCGCTTTTATCTGCTCTTTGATTTTTTTGATCGCAAAAGGAGCGATCAGTCCGAGTTTTTCTTTAAAACCTAACCTGATTCGGTTACCCTGCTTAGACGAACTCATAGGTCGCTCCCGATTGGCGTATAATGGTGTGGAATGAGATATAATATGTGCGGAAATTAAAAGGGGTCAAGCCCTAATTCCCCAAGCAGGTTGCGGTACAGCAGGCTATGGCATTGGCAACTTTCTTTTATTTCTGTTGAGATTGACGAGACGATACCCTATTATGCCTTACTATGGCCCCGTTTACCCTTCAAAATCGATTTCTTTTACGGCTCTACACATGGCGCAAGAAATGGCGCCCGTCGCCCCCGTTTAGCCTCCCTGTCGCCCTGCGCCAGACCGGACGACTCCTGATATGTTTTCCCGATGAGCCGGAAGAAGCCCTGACAGCCGTCGCCGTGCTGCCGGACCTTATGGACAGCCTTGGCGCGGAATCGGCGCTTGTCATCGGCGCGCCATCGGTCGGCGATAGGTTGCGCGAAAGACCATCCAGCGTCGAAACCGAGACGGTCGGACCGACGGACCTCAGTTGGACCGGTTTTCCTCGAAAAGAACTGATACGTCGGATAAGCGGCTATGCGCCCGATGTGGCGATCGATCTCAATCCGGTGCTGAATCCGGTCATCGGGGTTTTGTGCAAACTGTCCGGCGCGCCGGTGCGCATCTGCTTCGAAGGTCCGCAACGTGATCTGTTCTTCAATCTACAGATCGTCATGACCCTCGATGGGCAAGACGTTCCGGCCACCGTCCCGGAACGCTCCATCACAAACCCATATGCCCGCCTTCCCAACACGCTACGAAGACTCGCCGGACACGTCTCTTGAACAATCGTTCCGGAGACCGAGCGTCTTTCCCCCTGCCCAACGGCGAGCGCATTGCCTGCAGGGCACTGCAAGGACAAATACGTTCCGGATTCAGCCTGCTGGGGCGAGACGAATCACGCTTGACAGACGCGAAAACCTCCTCGATATTTCCCTATACGGATCTCTCCGATTTTTCGTAAACGCGCCGAACCCAAGATAGCGTATTTCGGTTCGCCGCGTCCTATCCGGAGCCACCCCATGTCTGCGTCCCTCTTCCGTTCGCCTTGTCCGCTTGCGCTTGTATGGCTGTTTGCGATAGCTCCGATGTTTTCCGCCTATGGTCAGCCGTCGTCTGTGGATGGACAGCAGCTTATCGTCGAGGCGCGACGGGCCTACGACGAGCGTCGCTTTGTCGAGGCGGAGGTGCTTTTCAAACAGGCCGTACAAGCGTTGCCCAAATCCTTCGACGCGCGCCACGGGTTGGCTATGGCCCTTTACGAGCAAGGCCACAACGAGGAGGCGGTAAAACGGTTTAACGAAGCTATCCGTCTAAACCGAAAAGCGCCGGAGACGTACATCGGGCTGGGACGCGCGTACATGCGGATCAAAAACCGTATGATCGAGGCGCGTGAAGCCTTTCAGGAAGCACTCAAACAAGACTCTTCCTATGCCGACGCGCATTACCATCTCGGCATATCCTCGATGGAAATCGCCCGGCGGGATCTTGCGGCGGTCCTCTACGTCATACAGGCGCGCAAGGCGTTTCAGGACGCGATTCGCACCCATCCCGGTCACCCGGACGCCTATTACCGTCTGGCGCTTTCGTACGAAGATCCGTCTACCGATTTCGAGACGGCCATGTCCATCTTCTACCGTCAGTTGACCGTAAAACCCGATCACGAGGAAGCGTTGGCGCATTTCGGGCGGACCTGTTTTCTGGCCGGCAGGTATCAGGAAGGGGCCGACCTGCTTCGTCAGTTGGCCGATCTGCACGGAGACCGGATGCCGGTCTTGGCCCGCACGTTGATCGCTCAGTTCGAAGCCTCGTATCTTCAGACGCAAAGACAGTATGACGAAGCAGAAAAGGTATACGAAACCTTTATCGCCTCGCTCCCGCCAAGGGAGCAGGCGCTTTACCGTGACCTCGGTCTTGTTGCTTCGCAAGAGGAGGCACTGGCTTACCAAGCGGCGACCGAGGAGGAAAAAAAACGCTTATGGTACAGATTCTGGGCGTCCCGTGACCCGGATCCCGCGACCGTGGTCAACGAACGACTTGTCGAACACTACCGACGTGTGACGCAGGCGCGCGAACGTTTCTCTCGGGGACAGTTTCCCTGGGACCGACGCGGCGAACTCTATATCCGCTATGGAGACCCTGATGATCTTCAGCATTTTGTCATGCGCTCCGGAGAAAAATCCATCGCCAACTACCAACCTACCGGCAATCCCCGTATCGACGCCATCCGCGAACGCAATTATCTCCTGCGCTACCGACTCAAAGTAGATAACGCAGGCGCGGCATGGGGCACCGAGCTGAAAAGGGAAATCCTCGATCCGGCGACCGACGACCGGACACTGGCCCAGTCCGCCCGCTTAGACAACACACAGGAAGTGTTTCTTCTCATCGCAGGCGAGGAGACGCAGGGGCTGGCCTTTGTCGCCGAAAGCTGGGTCTATGTCAAACACGATCTTGAACTGTTTTTTGTCGATCAACTGGGTATGGGAAAATTTGATTATCCGTTGGGTGTTCACGACACCAACATCGACGAGGCCGGTCTTCAGGATCGTTTTCATCCGCAACGGATGGCCGAACTGTTGATCAAAAGAACCCCAGAAGCGCATGTCTTCGACTACGAGGGCGAACCGCTCGATTTTTTGTATGATCTTGTGACCTATCGAAGCGCAAACGGCGACAGCGCCGATGTGGAAATCTCCTATGTCGTTCCGACCCGTCAGTTGGGCAGCGTCGAGGACGGGCAAGGTCTCAAGACATGGTTCGAAAGCCATATCGTCCTTCGGGACGACGATTTTCGGCGCGTGGCCAACGGGTTTCGGAAAATAGGCCCCATCGCGCGACCGCTCCGGAAAATGCCCAAGAAAAAATTCGGCGTCGATCTTCATACCGCCGGTTTTACGGTCAAGTCGCCCCCCGGCAGCTACCGTTCGGCGGTGGAAGTACGGGATACCGCTTCAAAACGTGTAGGCATCTTCGAACAACCTTACACGGTCCCCGATTACCGGGGCGACTCGCTCATGGTCAGCGACATCAAACTGGCGGTGTCGATCCAACCGTCCGAAACGCCGGGGCCGTTCGACCGAAACGGACTGGCTATCGAACCTAATCCGGCCCGGCTCTTTCTCCAGTCCGAGCCTATCTACTTCTACTACGAAATTTATAACTTAAAGTCGGCCTCCGACGGCAAAACGTCCTACAAAACCGAATTGGAAATAAGTGTCCGAGAACGCTCCCGCAATATCGTCTGGCGTTTACTCGCCGGTCTTGGCAAATTGATCACGCGATCCGACGGTGATCAGAGTGTCCTCATGGTCTTCGAGGACGAAGGAAAACGCGCCGACGAGTTTCGCTATACCGCCATCGACGCCGGCGAATCCACTACCGGGCCGTATGTGGTAACCATCCGCGTTACGGACCTGCACTCCGGACAGACATCCGAAAAAACAAAAGAATTTGTGATCACCAGCGATCGAGGTCAGGTGTTTGACAAGGACGCCCCACCGCTGCAGATCGACGTAAAACTGCTTGACGGTACGTCACCGAGATAAACGACCCCGAAACACCGCCAATACGAAATGGATGCATATATTTATGACCTTGCCCTGCAAGACGATATGTATCGTCTTTTTCTATCTGCTTTTGACGCCCGTTTGGGCACGCGCGCAGGACGAAGCGTCGCTCGAAACCGGAAAGACGCTCTATACAACCGGCCGATGGACCGAGGCGGAGACGGCGTTCCGCGAGGCGGTCGTTCGTCAGCCCCGGTCGGCGCTGACACACTATTGGCTCGGTCTGTCTCTGTATGCGCAGGAACGCGACAAAGAAGCGCTAAAACATTTTCAGCAGGCTATAAAACACGATGCCAAACGGGCCGAGGGCTATCTGGGGGTCGGTCTGGTTTATCTGCGCACCCCCAAACGCCGGATCAACGCGCGCGAAGCCATACAGACCGCTACCCGTCTGGATCCGGACAATGCCTCGATACAGTATACCCTGGCGCTTACCTATCTCGACCGGAGTCAACTGAGCGTCACTCGGGATTACGGTATGTTTATAGACGGACAAAAATATCTGTAACGGGTGATAGAACTCGATCCGCATCACCCGGATGCCTATTACAAGCTTGGTCGTTCGTACGAATTTCCTTCTCTCGACTACGAAAAGGCGGTCTCGATGTTTTACCGCCAGATCGAGGAAACGCCTTCGCACCGAGAAGCGATCATCCATCTGGCGCGGTGTTTTTTTTCTACCGACAAATACCGTGACGGGTTGGAGCAGTTTGACCTCTTGCAGCGTCTGCACGGAGATCGTCTGGATTCCGTTTTCCGCATCCTGTATCTACAGGTAGCGGCGGCGGCTTTTCAGGCGGAAGGACCGTACGACAAGGCGATGGATGCCTACGAGCGGCATTTTGAATATCTGGACGCCCGCGAGCGTGCCTTGTACCACGATTTTTCGTTTGTGGCCTCAAGAAGGAGTTGAAAGAAGCCGGGCTTCCGAGTGACGGCAGGGATGAGTCATGGCGGGTTTTCTGGGCGGCACGGGATCCGAATCCGGCTACCGAGGTTAACGAACGACTCGTGGAGCATTATCGACGGGTGACGTTTGCCCGGACGCAGTTTTTTCGGGGCCAGTTTCCTTGGGACCGGCGCGGCGAGATTTACGTACGCTACGGCGAGCCGGACGACCGTGCCCGTTTTGTTGCAGTAGGAGGCGAAGGCCGCACTACCCGTCCCATCGTCAACCCGCAGGTGGACGGTGTCCGCGCCAGAAATGCCAACTGGCAATATCATCTTTTTACGGGAACCGGGGCGGTTGCCTCGTCCTACTCGTTGGTGGGTTTTAAAGCCGAAAGCTCGGTATATGTCGAACACGAGTTGGAATTGTTTTTCGTAGACCAACTTGGCGTCGAAAAATTTGACTATCCGCTCGAACAGGTTGGTTTTGTCGGGCAGGATACGTTTCATCCGAGAAAAATGGCGCAGGAACTTATCAAAAAGATGCCGAATTTCTACGACTACGGGGGCGAAACCCCGCTCGTCGCCGCCGTAGTCGTGGTTACCTACAAAGGCGAGGAGGGTTTGACGGAAGTCGAGGCGGAATGGAGCCTGCCGGTCGGGCAATTGGCCGTCGCCGAAGAGAGCGGCGAAAGGATGGCTTTGGTGGAAAGCCGTTTCGCGTTGAGGGACCGTCAGTACCGCTGGGTCAAGGCGATATCCGATACCACAGATCCGATAGCACGTCCGGCTTTTGTTTCGAAAAAACGCAAAGACGCTGTGGACGGTCCTTCTCATGTAGCGTCGATGCGGCTGGATGCAAAACCCGGAATTTACCGATCGGCCTTGTCGATAGAGGAACTTTCGTCCCGCCGGACCGCGTTACTCGAAAATCCGGTGGACATTCCCGACTATACGGCGGATACGCTCAACATAAGCGGTCTCCGGTTGGCCGCCTCGATAAAGCCTGCGGATGGTCCGGGGCGATTTGTCAGGCAAGGTCTGGAGATCGTCCCTAATCCGTCGCGCGTGTACGGTCCGTCGGAGCCGGTATTTCTGTATTACGAGGTGTATCACCTAACCCCCGACTCGACAAACCGGTATCGGTTTCACACCCAGATCGAGATCGCCGGAAAAACTCGAAACCAAGGCATCCTGAAACGGACGCTAAACGGGCTGGGGCGCTTGTTTGCCCCTCCGAAAAGCGAAGCATCGATCGTCTATACCTTCGAGGACGCGGGAACCGATTCCACCGTCTACAAATTTACCTCACTCGATACCGACGGGCTTCCGGAGGGCGCATATACGCTGATCGTAACCGTCATCAATCCGGTTACCGGGGTGCATACCGACCAAGCGGCTGAGTTTTCGGTACAAAAAAGATAGCAAAAATATAGAACTTTATGGCTAAACTCGCACCCTCTCGTACCCCTGGCCGTCCTGCCCCCACTCCCGCATCTCCATCCCGCGTCTCACGGGTGGTCGATTTTTCCTTCCCGCTTCTGCTGATGCTGGCGGCTGTCACAAGTACGGTAATCGGCCTGATCTGGGATATTTCGTGGGACGGAATCATGGGCAAGGACTCGTTCTGGAGTCCTCCCCATTTTGGGGTAACCTTTGGTGTATTTGTCGCCTGTCTGGCCGCGTGCGGGGCCGTGGTCCAAGCGACGAGAAGCGGCGTGTCCAACGCCGTGCGAATCCGACCGTTGTATCTGCCGCTTGGCGCGGCGTTCGTGTTGTGGGGAGGATGCGCCGTTCTTGCTTCCGGAACCCTGGAGTTGTGGTGGACGCGCGCATACGGTCTTTTTCCGGATACGTGGTCCCCACCGCAAATACTCTATACCGCCGGAATATTCGCGCTTTCGACCGGTGTTTTTTTCTTGTCGGTTTCCAGCCGCAACACGGTTTTCTCAAACACCGCCGAGGCGGGCAAAACGCCGTTGGGCATACCTATTTGGCGGCATCACGGTCCGGTCGTCTGGTCTTCCGCCCTGATACTTACCTTTGCCGCCACCGCGACACTTCCATACAATCTGCCCAATCTCCAGCGCACTGCGCTGTTTTATACGGTTTCGTGTCCTTTGTATACGTTTCTGCTGGTTTGGACGGCGCAGGGTGCTGAGTTTCGAGGCGCGGCGACGCTGTCCGCCCTCTTCTACACCGGGCTGTCGGTCGCGCTCGTGTGGATACTTCCCCTTTTTCCCGCGACCCCACTGATCGGACCGGTCTATCAGCCCGTCACCCATCTGCTTCCCCCCCAGTTTCCCCTGTTGCTAGTCCTGCCGGCCTTTTTTACGGATCATCTTATGTACCGCGTTCGCCGAGATGCGTGGGTGCTGTTTGTCTTGCTGGGTGGTGTGTTTACCACCCTGTTTCTTGCCAGTCAATGGCTGTTTTCCGGATTTCTGCTCTCCGACGGTGCGGTCAACTGGTTTTTTGCCGGAGGCGGAAAACATTGCCCCTTATATATGCAGATCGGGCCGGAGCGAACCGAGTTTTGGGGACAGGACCAAAGTCCGCTGACCCTTGGGGCCGTCGCGCTGTGCGCGCTTCTGTCGATGGTCGCCGCACGGCTGGGACTTTATGCCGGGCGCTGGAGTTGCAGGCTGTATGGGTAAGAAGGAACGAGGAAGGATGAACGAGGAAAAAGGGCAGACATACGTCGCTCGACACGGGTTGGACGGAGGGTTTTTTCGGATCCTTTGCACTTGTTTTGGTTTTGCGGTGCAAGTCGGGGTCTCTCTTTTTTTCTGATTCGCCGTATCGGCGCATGTGGGAAGCCCAAACGTATATTATCAGGGCAAGGCAGGTGGGTATGACTTGCGCGTGGTCGTACGTCCGCCCGAAGCCATTCCGGGACGCGCGGAGGTGACGGTGACGACGGACACGCCGGCAAGCCGTGTGACCGTCCTCCCTGCGCCGGCCGATGTGTCCGACACCGCATTGCCCCCTGCCGACGCGGCGCAGCGCGTTTCCGGGGCGGAAAACGTATTTAGCGCGGAAGTGTGGATCATGACCGAAGGAAGTCATGCGCTTAGGATAGCCGTCGAAGGGCCACAGGGTGAAGGTCGGACCGTGGTCCCGGTAAACGCGGTCAACCTTGCGCCTTCTCCCATGCCCACATGGCTCAAGGCCAGCTTGATCGTTTTGGGACTGTTGCTTGCCGGCGGTGTTGCGGTCATTCCCGGAGTCATGACGCGCGAGGCCGGGCTTTTGCCCGGTGTCCTACCGACCGAGGCACGTCAAAAACGAGGGATGACGGCGGGGGTAGCTGCGGGTCTGGCAGCGCTGTTTGTCTTGGCCGGCGGATGGATCGTCTGGCAACAGACGGACCGCGACTATCGAAACAACCGGTTGTATCGTCAGTTGCCGATTTCCGCCACCGCGACCCTCGAGACCGGTGTCCGCCTATTGGAGTTGGAGCGACTTCCCGACGAACGCGGCAGCCGCGCTTGGCCGGCGCTATCGACCGACCACGGCAAACTCATGCATACCTTTCTGATCCGCGAGCCGGACTTGGACATCTTTGCCCACGTCCATCCCGTGCCGGGTCGAGACGACCGGTTTCTGTCGGCCCTCCCACCTCTTCCGGGCGGAACTTATCGCGTCTACGCCGACATTACCGGAGAAAACGGACTCAGCCAGACACTTACCGCCTCGGTCGTTCTTCCCGAAGCACCGACCGCAAGCGCCGTACCCGACAGCGGAGAACCTGTGCCCGATCCCGACGATTCATGGCGCACCGGAACGGGGTTCGCCCCTCCGGCGGCCCTGCCCATCGCGGTATCCGAACTGCCCGGCGGCTATCGCATGACATGGGAAAACCCGGAGGCGGGTCGGGACCGTACACAGGGCGAACTTCGTTTTTCCGTGACGGACGCGACGGGGCAGTCTGCCGTCCTCGAACCCTATATGGGTATGATGGGGCACGCCGCCATCCGGCGGGAAGACGTAGCCGTATTTACGCATCTACATCCCACCGGCAGTATTTCCATGGCCTCGCAGGAAATACTGACCCCCAAGGAAGGAGGGGCGGATTCGGCGGTGATGGACCACAGTATGCACTTGGGACACGGGGTGCAGACAAACCGCATTATTTTTCCCTATGAATTTCCGCAGTCCGGACCGTATCGTATATGGGTTCAGATCAAAACCGCTGGACAAGTCATGACCGGTATATTCGACGTGGAAGTGCAGGAAGCAAAATAGGAGAGAGCCTCATGCGTGCAACGTTTCACACTTCGATGGGAACCATCGTTTGCGAGCTGTTTCCGGATGAAACGCCCAAGACAGTGGACAATTTTGTCCGGCTGGCACAGGGAACCAAGTCGTGGATGGACCCTAAGACCAGCAGGGCGGTAATGCAGCCGCTTTACAACGACACGATTTTTCATCGGGTCATTCCGAACTTTATGATTCAGGGAGGCGATCCGCTCGGTCTGGGGCACGGCGGTCCCGGCTATTCGTTTGAAGACGAGGTGGACAACACGCTCAAATTCGATCGTCCGGGGCGTCTGGCCATGGCCAATCGGGGGCCGAACACCAACGGCAGTCAGTTTTTTATTACACATATTTCGACGCCGTGGCTGGACGGAAAACACACGATTTTTGGACAGGTGGTGGAAGGTCAGGACATCGTGGACGCCATCGGTAATGCACCCAAAGGGTCGAACGACCGGCCCAATCCACCGATTACGCTACATTCGGTGACTATAGAGTGACCATAGAGTAGGATATACGGAGGGAGTGTATGAACCATTTTGTTTGCATGAGGATGGTCTTGGCGGCGCTGGTGGTCTGTCTGGCGTTTGTCTCGGCCTGTGGCGGCCCCCGCAACGCGGGCGATACGCGCCCGGCGCGCAAAGCCATCATCAAAACCTCCATGGGCGACATCGTGTGTGAGTTGTATCCCGACAAAGCTCCGATGACGGTGGATGTCATCACGGGGCTTGCCGACGGCAGCCGCGAGTTTACGGATCCGAACACCGGTGAGAAAAAGAGCGGCACACCGTATTACGACGGGATCATCTTTCACCGGGTCATTCCGGAGTTTATGATTCAGACCGGCGATCCGCTCGGCACGGGGCGCGGCGGTCCCGGTTTCGCCTTTGACGACGAGTTTCATCCGGACCTCAAGTTCGATCGTCCGGGGCGTCTGGCCATGGCCAACGCAGGCCCCGGAACCAACGGAAGCCAGATTTTCATAACCGTAGCACCGACACCCAATCTCGACGGTCGTCATACGATTTTTGGGCAGGTGATCGAAGGACAGGAGGTCGCCGTAGCCATTTCGCAGGTGGCGCGCGACGGGGCCGACAAACCGCGTCAGGAAGTAAGGATTCGGCGTATGGATATCATCCGCGAGTAGGCTGCCGTACGCCTGTGTCGCAGCAAAACGATTTATCCAAATGGTGTTGTCAAAACCCTATATCTACACGCCGGATGTGGCGGGAAATGGGTTTTATATCCTTATAGGAGGGATCATGTTTCGTTTGTTTCGCGCTATGTTGTCCACCCTTACCGCCATCGTGTTGACCGTTACCGCGACGGCGCAGACCTCTCAGCCGTCCGCATCGTCGGCCAAAGTCCACGGGCCTGGGTTATACGCGATTTTCCAGACCAACATGGGAACGGTGGTTTGCAAACTCTACGACACGATGGCCCCCCAAACGGTAGAAAATTTTGTAGGATTGGCGGAAGGCACGAAAGAGTTTATCGACTCCAAAACGGGGCAGAAGGCCAAGCGCCGGTATTATGACGGGACGCTTTTTCACCGTGTCATCGCCAACTTTATGATTCAGGGCGGCGATCCCACCGCCACGGGGCGCGGAGGGCCGGGGTACAACATTCCCGACGAGATCAAAGCCAGTCTCAAGTTTGACCGTCCGGGGCGTCTGGCCATGGCCAATACCGGTCAGCGCAATACGGGCGGGAGTCAGTTTTTTATCACGCACGGTCCGCGATCGTATTTGGACGGTGGGTATACGATTTTCGGGCAAGTGGTGGAAGGGCAGGAGGTCGTCAACGGTATCGGCCGCACCCAGACGGGGGCGCAGGATCGGCCTGTCAAGGATGTGGTGCTGCAGAAGGTGACCATCGAACGGGTTGCGGAATAGGCTGCGACTCGAACGACGGTCGAGTATGCAAAAACGGAGAAGGTGTGACGTCCGGGATCGGACGGGATAAAGACGGGGGTAAGACGGCTATATCACCAGCTTGACCGTTCGGTCCAGACTGGCGGTTCCGAGGATACGGCGGTCCGGGCTGAAGACGACGGACGTGATGACGTCGGTGTGTTAGAATACGCGGGAATACACGCTTCTGTCTTTGGCGGACCATAGAAAAACGGCGCGACCATGTCCGCAACTGGCGACGATATCGCCGTCCGGCCCGAAATCGACCGAGGTTACGGCTCCTTGGTGTTCTTTGGCCAAAGCGATCAGGGCTTTTTGGACGTTTCCCTTCTCCATTTCTTTGACCGACCAGAATGACTCGCTGCCGTTTTCGCTTCCGGGTACGATGATTTTGCCGTCCGGAGAAAGGGCAAGCGAGGTGGCGGGTGTGTTACCCGGAAGGGTTATGACAAACTTTTCCTTGGTGTTTTTGAGATCCCACACGCGGATCGTTCCATCGGCGCCCGCGCTTGCCAATACTTTGTCGTCGGCGCTGAACGCTACATCGGTAACTCGGTCGGTATGACCGAATAGCGAGATCAGTGACATTCCCTTTCCTACGGACCAGAGTCTCACGGTTCGATTTGCGCTTCCGCTTACGAGCACGCTTCCGTCCGGACTGAATGCCAGCGAGGTTACGGCTTCGCCGTGGCCGGCAAGGGTAAAAAGTTCTGCCCCGTCAATTTCGGACCACAGCCTGATGGTCTTGTCCGCGCTACCACTGGCGATGATTTTGCCGGAGGGGCTGATGGCAACGGTCAGTACGGCATCGCGATGACCGACCAGCGTTCTTTTGAGTTTTCCGGCAGGTACTTCCCACAGTTTTACCGTTTTGTCGAAACTGCCGCTTGCCACGAAATTGGCGGCTGGGCTAAACGCGATGGAGCTGACGCCCCGGACGTGTTGCTCGAAGCTTTTCCACATATACCCTTGCAGTTTTTCCGCATCGGCACGCAGGGGACTTACCGCAAGGCACGCCGCCAGTCCAAGAGATAGCCAACGCATGGTCATGAGTATTCTCCTAAGATAGTTACCGTTATGATATAGCATTTTTCCATCTCAGGGAAACTATTTGTTTATTTTTTGACGCAGTTCCCACAAAATCAGCGTGATGGCAAACATCAACGCCATATAGGTAAACGACAAAAATCCTCTTGGCGTGATATCGAACAAAAAGACGGGCACAGGATGCCTATGGAGGTCAAGATGCCCAGTAGAAGGCTCAAAAAGGCACCTGCCATAAACACCACGGTAAGATGAGAGAGTTTCATCGCGCACCCCTTCTGCGGTCAGGTTTTTGTAAGAGGAGTACGCCGGGTAAGATAAGCCCAGAGCGCCGCAACCGCCACACCGAAAATGCCTACGATCAAAGACACCGGGCGCGGGGTCGCGGTTTCGAGCAACAGCCCGGCGCTTACGGTAGATAACGCGAACGAAAGAGTAAACAGGCCGCCATCGGCGGCGAGTACACGGCCCCGAAACTCTTCATGGACCACCCGTTGCAGACCCAGTGAGGAGAAGACCCACATAACCATGCTGCCACAGGTGGACATCATGATAAAAAAGGCGGCTACCCAGATGGATGAAGCAAAAGCCACGCCTACGAACGACAGCCCGTACCCGATCAGACCTACCAGAATACCGCGACGCAGATCTGGCAATCCTGGGGAGACGAACCATTTCATGGCAAGGGTTCCGAGCAAGGTTCCTGCGCCCCTTGCGGTATACAGAATGGCGATGCCCGTATCGCCTGCCCGGAATACCTGACCGCCGAACAAGGCATACAAAAGCACTGCCGACCCCCCGGCCAATCCCCAAGTGGCTTTGACCGGCAAAAAAACGCGTGTGGAGGAATCTTTCCCAATATAATGAAGTCCGGCTGCAAAGTCCGAAAAAAAATGCACGGGTTGTCCGGTTCCGCTGGCTTTGGGAATCACGGCGCGCAACACGAAAAAGGCGGAGATAAGAAAACTCAGCGCATTCGCTTGAAACGCCGCTTCGCGTCCGAAACCGGCGGCCACCAACCCACCGAGCGCCGAGCCGATGGTCAGCATGAGACCCCACGTCGCGCTGGACAGGGCGTTGGCCGTCAGTAGTTCCTCGTCACGCGCAATGTCGGGCAACGCCGCGTTTTTCGCCGCGTCGAAAAAGGGAGAAAGACCCGATAGAAAAGCAGCGCTTAGAAAAACGATCCAAAGGTCTTCTACGGTGACGGCAAACAGAAACCCTGTGGCCGCGGCCGCTCGAAAAAGATCCGATAGGATCATTACCTTTTTCCGGTCGAAGCGATCTGCCACGACACCCGCGACAGGCGCCATGAGAAACGATGGCAGCATCTGACACAGCGACATCAGGCTGAGCATAAGACCGGAATTTGTCAGTTCGAGCGTAAGTCCGAGTACAGCGATGCTGCTAAACCAGTCGCCCGTGTTCGAAACGGCCTGAGACAGCCATAATTGACGGTAGTTGCCATTCCGGCGCAACAACCGAATATAAGATGGCCCTTTGGCGTCAGACACGTTTGCGCCGTTCTGTGTGGCGCGGTTGGGCGATACTCATTTGGGATGTTGGATGTTGGATGTTGTATTGATTTCCTTTTGAGAATATAGAACAGACGAGTGGTGGGGTCAAGGCACTCGCCACGTTCGGTTATCGTCTTGACAAGACGGGTGTTCGAGGGATATTGTCACTCTCGTCTCAATCGGCATACAGGAAGCGAAACACAGGGCAGGAGGGCGAAATGAGCAAGCTCAAGTCGATCATGCACAATCGCACCGGAGGTCATCTTGCGGATCAGCGGCGGACCTGTTTTGACTGTGTCCATGTACTGCCGGATTTTAGCGCAAGCGAGGTTACTTGCGAAATATACACCTACAAGGCCATCCGGTACAAAGTAAACAAAAAAGGGGCCATCCCACCGACCTTTGCCAACGAATGCCCGTTTTTCAAGGCCATGACCGCCGAAGAAAAAACAGTCTCGGAACGCAAATTCCGGGAGTTCTACAAACAGCTTAAATAGTGTTGTTCCGGAGTCGTCATGCGCTTTCCTGTCTGGGGGGCCGTATGGCTTTGCGCTTTGCTGTTTGTCGTCGGCCTGTGGAAGCGATATCGAAAAAATCCGCCCGGCGCAGGGACCCGAAGCCGAAAAGCTGACGGCATACTTTAACGCGCCCCGTGCCGAAACCCTTATCATCGACCGGGCCGGGCGTCTCCAGAGTAGCGACAACTGGAACCCCTATGTCCCCGGCAACGCCACGGGGTGGGGATTCGGCCAGTTTTCCGATCCGCTTGCCCTGCTCAACTATGGAACCGGCCAAATCGAAAACTGGATGGCCGAATCCATCACCCCCAACCAAGACTTTACGGTGTGGACCGTCCGTCTGCGGCCCGGCATTACCTGGCACGACGGCACGCCTTTTACCGCCACCGATATCGTTTTTTCCGTCCAGCTTCAGATAAAACACGAAACCCTCGGACAACACTTTGCCTACAAGGAATGGGTTCGGTCGGTGGAGAAAATCGACGATCTGACTGTCGTTTACCATCTCAACAAACCCAATGTCCGGTTTAAGTTGGAGCGTTTCTCCGACAACCTGTGCGGGGTGGATGTGTTTGTCCCGAAACACGTCTGGGAGCGGGTAGCCGATCCGGTTATGTTCAAAAATATCGATCTTGCCCGAGGGCTTCCGATGGGCACGGGGCCGTATCTGCTCTACAAGGTCACGCCTAACGAGACTATCTGGGTGCGTCACGATGGTTGGTGGGCGACAAAGACGGGTCTGAAAAAGCTGCCGGAACCCAAAAAAATCATCATCGCCTTTGCCGGAACCGAGGAAATAAGGCTTGCCACAGGTATCGACAACGATTTCGACACGATGGACGACATTACGCTCGGCGCGTTTGAAGCATTGACCACCCGCAACCCGGCGTGGATCGCTTTTCAAAAGGAAAAGCCGTATGTATGGCCCGACCCGTGTGCGCGCAACCTGTCCATCAACAATGCACGGGAGCCGTCGAACGACAGAGACATGCGCTGGATGCTAAGCGATGTGATGGATCGCCGACAGATCATCGACATCGCCTATGAAGGCACGTCGGTGATGGGGCCATATCCTTGGCCGCTTTATCCGGCGCTTCAACGGTTTACCGATCTGATTCCACCCGAAATCATAGCTCGACTTTCCCAACCCCGTCTTGATAAAGCGGCAGAGACGCTAAAGACCAAAGGTTATGTAAAAACCGGTAGATATTGGACAAGGGACGGAAAGGAACTGGGACTGGAAATTCAAGTGGTCGAGGGGATCACCGAGTTGGAGCGTATTGCGGACGTGTACGGCGAACAGTTGCAGCGTTTCGGGATCAACGCGGTAAAAGTAAAACTGGAAGGCGGGACATGGGGAGAAAATCTCGCTACGGGCAACTACGAAACGCAGAGCGGGTGGCAGCTTTGCGGCTAGACGGTCGAACAGTGGAACACGCTGCGGCAGTTGCGCGCCGATACGGTCGCGCCCATGGGCGAACGGGCGCGGCTTCCCCATGCCAACGCTTTTCGCTGGCACAACGCCGAATACACCGAGATCGTGGACCGGATCAGCAGTCTGTCGTGGGACGACCCCGAACTGCTCGCGCTGACGGCCAGAGCCTTGCAGATATACTATGAGGAACTTCCCGTGATCCCCACGGCGCAATCCAAAAAATTAGTGCCGTTTAACACGAGCTATTGGACCAACTGGCCGACAAAAGACAACTACTACCAGCGTCCGGTCACTTGGTGTCCCAGTTGTGTAGGCATTCTTCCCGAACTGGTCGCTGTAGGGAAATAACGGTTCACCACAACGGTTGGATGCCGGATTGCGCTGCGTCGCAGGTTCCGGTGGGGCCATACGCCGACGCCAGGATTTGTAGAGACGCAAGATTTTGCGTCTCTACAAATCGTTCCGAAACGAAATGCCCATGGGAAACCTGACCGCCACCTATATCATACAGCGTTTTCTGGTGTGTCTGCTGACCGTATGGCTGGGGGCGACGCTTATCTTTTTTATTCCTCGTCTGGCTCCCGGCGATCCGGTTACGTCGATGATCACCCGTCTTTCGCTGGATCTGGGCTATGTGGAAAACGCCGACCAGATGATCGCGGCGTGGAAAGCCCGGTTTGGGTTGGATGCGCCGCTATGGGTACAGTATCTCAGATATTGGGAAAACCTTTCTCGGTTTGATTTTGGTTATTCGCTGTCGCGTTTTCCCACAAGAGCCTACGACCTTGTCCGTCCGGCGCTACCCTGGTCGATCGGGTTGCTTTCCGTAGCGACGCTGTTTTCGTTTTTTACGGGAACTACTATCGGTGCATTGATGGGCTGGAACCGGACGCCCCGCTGGCTCCGGTATCTGCTCCCCGACAGTCTGACCTTTGCGTCGATCCCGTATTTCATGTTTGGTGTTACGCTGGTCTATGTGGTCAGTTTCCACCTTCACTGGCTTCCCTCTACCGGCGGTTATTCGCTCGCGGTAAACCCCGGTTGGAATATAGCGTTTATCCAGGATTTGATTCTTCATGCAATTTTGCCGTTGTTTTCCATCGTGCTTACCTCGATGGGCGGATGGGCACTCGGCATGCGCGGGCTGATGATCGGCGTGAGCAGCGCGGATTATTTTCTTTTGGCGCAGGCATAGGGACTTTCGCCGATGCGTATCTTTTTTCGTTACGGCGTGCGCAATGCAATCCTGCCTTCGGTTACTGCGCTTGCGCTGGGGTTGGGCGGGCTGATCGGCGGCTCGGTTTTAGTCGAGTTTATCTTTGCCTATCCGGGTGTCGGCTATGTGCTGTATCAGTCGATCATCACACAGGACTATACGGTTACGCAGGCCATTGCCAACCTGATGATACTCGTCACCGCGCTGGGCGTTTTTGCGCTCGACCTCCTCTATCCGCTCATCGATCCGCGGATTACGTACAGGAACAACAGAGGTTGAGGGGAAGGGGAGAACGATACCCCTCTTGTACACCGATAAGTCGTTATTTAGTTTTAGGCCATCAAGTCTTAATAAAGGAGTTTGCTATTCAGTTTTGTTAAATAAGGGTGGACGGGTATGAAACGCGGAGAAACCGGCAGGTACGGGGTTACAATGGTGGGTGGTGAGCCGGTCCGTGCTTTTATTCCTCACTCGCTTCCTCCTGCTCCACCCCTGTTGCTGGATGGCGTTCTTCCTGCCGTACCCGATTGCATGGCGGCGCTGGAGCGCTTTCTATTGTTCCGTGGTTTAACTCTTTACCCTAGGCCGTTTATCCATGTCTGAGAATCTCATTCCTACGGGAGAAACCCATGTCGATCCTGCCACGGCGTGCATTCGGAACCACGGGGGTATCTGTCTCGATCATCGGACTGGACGGCGGCGGTGGCGGCATGAATCCACAAATCACAGGCTCGCCGGATAAGCCCCATATCCAGGCGCTGGCCGAACAGATCATCCATAAGGCCCTTGATGAGGGAATAAATCTGTTTGATACTTGCAGCGGATACGGAGCCAGTGAACGTATTTTGGGGCGTGTGGCCGCCAACCGGCGTTCGGAGATGTTTCTGGCGACCAAAAACCTGATCCCTCACGCGCCCGGCGATCAGGTGCGCAGGGAACTCGAACAGAGCCTGACCCGGTTACAGACCGATCATATGGATATGATTCAAATACATGATATTTATTCTCTCGAACAGGCGGATATCGTTTTTGCTCAGGATCATGCAATCGAGGTGTATCTCAAGGCCAGAGAATAAGGTCTTACCCGGTTTATCGGCATTACCAGTCACAACCGCTACCAGCCTTTGGCGAGGGTGCTGGACCGCTGTGCAGAGGAGGAGGATATCCGGATGGATAGCGTCCTCATGGGATTCAGTGTGGCGGACAGGGCGTATGGGGGGTATGGAAAACGATTGCTTGGCGGATATCCTGAGGTCGCCAAAATGGCCATGACCATCTTTGGTTGCGACGGTGCGCCGGTGATGAAACAGACCGGTTATCCTGCGGCGACGCTGATCCGGTATGTTCTGTCTCATCCGTTTTGCTCAGCGGTCATTGGCATGCATACCCTCGAAGAGTTGGAAGAAAATGTAGCGATTGTGCGTCAGTTTGTCTCATATAGCGATTCGGAACTTAAGGCGATAGAGAACAGCGTGGATCCATCGAAAGTGACCGGGGGTTTTGTGTTGCGGTGAGAGATTGAGGTTGCCCTGTCATCTCACCTTATCTAACCGTCAAATCTTAAGAACGGGTTTTGCTATTCAATTTGCCTAATACTCAATAATGATGAAACGCTACTCATTTTTTTCTCTTCTTGCTCGTCCCGTTTCAAACTTCCCCAACACATGGGACAGCCCGTATCTCAACGCCAAATTTTTGACCGGAAGCGGTATCGTCGGACTTATCGTAGTGTTTGGGCTGGCGGGGCCGTTGTTCTGGGATGTGGAGTTAGCCTACACGGGATCGTCTCCGCTGAATCTGCCGCCAACGTGGGCACAGGGCGGCTCCTCGGACCATCCGCTCGGCACGGAAAGCAACGGACGGGACATACTCGCCGCGTTGATCGTGGGGACCCCGTCATCGCTGAAGGTGGGTTTTCTTGCGGCGCTTATCGGTATGATGACAGGGCTTGCGCTCGGCTCCATCGCCGGCTATTTCGGCGGATGGCCGGACCATATCATCCGCACCGTCAGCGACGCGGCCATCACCGTCCCCGCGCTGATCGTCCTGATCGTGATCGCCTCGTTTGTCCAGATGACCGACACGACGGCGATGGCCCTGATCCTGTCGCTATTTGCCTGGCCGGGTCCCACACGACTGGTCCGGTCGCAGGTGCTTACCTTGCGCGAACGCGGCTATGTGCGCATGGCCATGCTGTCGGGCGCGCCGGCGCGGGAAATCATGCTGGTCGAGATGGCCCCCAACATGCTGTCGTGGCTCGCCGCTAGCCTGACCGGAGGCATCTCCGGCGCGATATTGGGGGCGACAGGTCTCGAAGCATTAGGACTAGGACCCACCCGGACCCCGTCGCTCGGTCTGATCATCAATCAGGCGACGACCAACGCGTCGCTCGTACGCGGTATGATCTGGTGGTCGCTCCCGCCGATTGTGCTTCTCATGGCGATATTTACGGGTTTTTTTCTGA
>VGJU01000004.1 GCA_016867335.1 Candidatus Zixiibacteriota bacterium
CAGAGCCTCCTTGTGGACAGTTTTCTGCTAATATACCTCAAGGAGACTGACCTACAATTGCTGTCACTTGACTGACCTACAATTGCTGTCATCTGGCTCTTCACCTCTAAGACACCGCGCTGGGCAAATTGGTAAGGGACAGAGCAAAGTTTTGGGAAAATTCTGCTGGAAAAACGGAATAGCAGGGCCAGGGTTAGCGTTACGACGTTTCTTCCACACGGCCGACATAGCGGATAAGGTAACGAGGATCGAATTTTCGGGCGCAAATCCCACAGGAGACGGTGCGACGGATACGGTTTTTGCGGTACATCCGGTGACCGTTGGGACACTCGTAGAGATGTCGCGATCTGCGGGCGTAAGGACTCATGTCCTCACGGTGATAGATCGAAGTCTCGCCAGTAAGCATTTTGAGCAGACGGCGAAATTCGGGGGTATGGCCACAGGGCTTTCCTTGAACGTCGAGATAGGCATGGATCATTTCGTGGATCAACGTGGTCCGGCATTTTTCCCAGCCATGAAGACGCAGATAAGGGGCGGAGAGTCGAATCAGTTTTCGGCGAGAAAAATACCGTCCGGCCGCCGAGGTCATCCGCTCGCTGAATTCTACCCGAACGTCTGCCAGACGCCCTTGAAAGAGCTGTATGTCAAGCTCCCTAAAGGTCTTTGCAAGAAGGGATGAAAACTCGTGCATGGATAAATCTCTTGCCTGACGGGGCTGTGCCGCATACTTTTTCGGGACATTGGCGGCATTGGCGTATCGACAAATTTATCTTCCTTACATTCAACCCATGAAGCATGCGGATGTCAAGAAGCATCTACGGATCAAGGGCCGGGTGCAGGGGGTAGGCTACCGGTACTTTACGTGGGAGTCGGCCACGCAGTTGGGTCTTCGCGGGTATGTGCGCAATATGTGGAACGGAGAGGTCGAGGTGGTGGTCGAAGGACCGCGTAATTTGATCGAGCGCCTGATCGGTCTGCTGCGGGAAGGCCCGCCGCTTGCCCGTGTGGACGATATGGCCGTGGTTTATCAAGAGGCGAGCGGCGAATTTTCCCATTTCGATATCAGACGCGGATCCTGATCATGACAAGGGAACGACATGGCATCTAAGTATTGAAACCGCCCCCGCAGCCTTCCGAAGGCGGCTTTACGCCTTCCACTTGCGAGGAGTACGCTTGCCAGTAGTACCGCAAGCTATCTTTGACAGTAAGGAGTAGTCGCTCTTGCGGCCGTTCTGCCGCAAGATATGTTGATGGTTTGGAGTTCGCTCGTTTACCCCGCAGCCATTGCGTAAGCAACCGCGTAGCGCTCGATGCGTTCCCGGAGAGAACCATCCATCGAAGCCTCTTCACGCTTCACCTACGGGGTAAACGAACTGTTCTTGTTCACCATGCCTGTTGGGTGGGCTTTTCGGTGTCTTTTTCAGGTCACTATGAAGGGAACTACAAGGGGTTGATATGGAAATACTCAAGCAGAAAATCCGAGACATTCCCGACTTTCCCAAGCCGGGCATCGTTTTTAAGGACATTACGACCCTGCTCAAGGACCGTGAGGCGTTTCGGGTGATGGTGGATCGTTTTACCGAGAATTACAGGGGGCACGACATCGATCTGGTCGCCGGTATAGAAGCACGCGGGTTTCTACTTGCGCCCTTTCTTGCCTATCACCTGAACGCTGGTGTGGTGCCGCTCAGAAAACCCCGAAAACTTCCGGGTCAGACCCGTCGGGTCGAGTACGCGCTCGAATATGGCACGGATGCACTTGAGGTACACGCGGATGCGATTCAACCGGGGGAACGGGTGCTGGTGGTCGACGATCTGCTCGCAACGGGGGGTAGCGCGAATGCAGCATGCCGACTGGTGGAAGATCTGGGGGGAAAAATCGTGGGGATAGGTTTTTTGGTCGAACTGAGTTTTCTAAACGGGCGCTCGCGTCTTACCGGATACGACATTTTCTCGCTTATCCAATACGACTCAGAGTAAGATTCCCCGCTGACGCATGGACGCCGCCGGAACAACCGCTTACCGTATCAGTTCAAAGACTGTCCATCTGCGGTTTTTCGCTCCTCACCCGTAGCAAGCGGAGTGTTTTCAGCGGGACAGGGTTGCGCCACGTAACCGGAGGAAAGCCGCTCTTTGACCACAGCTTCGAGGTCTACCATCGTTGTGCCGTGTTGTCCGTCCACAATCAGGCGCACGGTTTTGATCTGGGCAAGCAACGTCGTGACATCTCGAATGCGGTCCACCGCCGCGCGGATGTTAAGTAGCCTTTTGTTGCCCGGTTCTTCGGATAACCCCAAGTCGGTGTTGCCTTTGATGACCATCAAGGGATTGTTGATTTCATGCTGAACCGTGGCACTCATCTGTAAAATCGTATCAAGCGCCAATTTGGACCGCGCGGCTTCCTCCAGTTTTTTTCGTTGTTCCTCTACCAGCGCATGTTGACGTTCGAATGTGGCCAGTACGGCATAGACGAGCAGGCTGACGATAGCAGGGGTTATCAGTGTCCCGATCAGGGCTTCCACAAGCGGATCGAACACCTGGACGCCCCAAGCTTGTTCCACCAGTTCGCGTGCTACCGCAGCCAGAAAGATCATAAGCGTAGTCAGATGTTTCTGGTCCGCTGCTTCTTCGACCAACCGGGTCATGACTCGCCGCATCTTTCGTCCTTTCCTATCCCGTTCGTTGTGGCTTTATGCAAGAAACGGGTATCCTGTTTGCTTGCAGGATACCCGTTTTTCGCGACCCGACTTCGAGCGATGCCTATTCGGAGGCGAGGGTGCCGTCCTGATCGATGGTGCGGATAATACCGGCCACTGCCGACTTGTTGGTCGTCCGGCTGCTGTCACCGATCGCTTTGACCACATACGCCGAAGACGTAAGCGTCGTGACCCGGTACGAGTTCCCGTCGAAATACGTCCCGGCAAGGTCTATATCGTCCAGATTCAACTCGTCCACATCGCTCACCTTGAGCGAAAGACCTGCCGTGTACGAGCCCGAGATCGCCGAAAAATCTCCAGCTACCGCCTGAGACTTTACCGTGCGGAACGAGCTTCTGATCGTACCCAGCGCCGCGTCCGCTTCCGAGGCGTACGCGCTTTCCGTCGCTCCACGATAAAGCGGAATCGCTACCGCCGCCAGAATACCCACGATAATGACCACGATCAACAGTTCGACGAGAGTGAAACCAGACTGCTGGGAACGGGGCGTTTGCATCTTGATGTCTCCTTGTTGGAAAAAGTGAAACCCTTGCTTACACTCGTTTTTGATGGTTGACGTCCACTTCTGCCCCTTACAATATGCAAGCATCGTGCCATTCCGATATTTTTTCTCAAAAAAATTATAAGTTATTGTAAATAAATATTATAACAATGTCTTCTTTTAAGCCGGACAGGACATTTATACCGTATCCGCATCCGACCTGTCAGCCCTCAAACCCCACGGGGTAGCCTATTGGGTATGGAAACAACGATTGAAACAATATAACTCATTTATTTTTATATAATTATATATGGAACATGACACACTGTCAGTCATGACATATCTGACATGCAATGTCATACCTTGTCATCGAGTGTCAGAGCGAGAAGGTTTTCTAATTTTTGTATAACGCTTTCTACTCCAAGCGTTTCCATACAGGCATGGGTATGAAGACGGCAGGGACGGTCGCCATGAAGGCTGCACGGGCTGCAGGGCAGATTTAGCGATATAGCCGTGCTGCGAGCACTGGCAGGAGCAAACCCCAAGCAGGGATGCGTAGGTCCGAAAAGAGCTGCTACCGGGGTGCCCACCGCCGCCGCGATGTGCATGGGACCCGAGTCGTTTCCGACCAGCGCCTCGCAACGGGCCACTACGGCGGGAAAAAGCGACAACTCGAACGCGCCTGTGCAGTCGATAATGGGCGATACAGCCTGCAAGGCCACCTCGCGCGCCACCGAACGATCTTCGTGGCTACCTGCCATCAGGATGCGCATCCCACGGCGGAGGGCGAAATGATCCGCCAGTTGTGCAAAATAACGAGCTGGCCAGCGTTTGGGAGCTGAAGAAGCGCCAGGAGCCAGTGCCAGTACCCGGTCGGACGGCCCGATACCGTATTCCCGAAGACGAGCGATAGCCTCATCGCGCGCCGCAAAAGAAATATCGAGAATCGGAACCCGACTCGCTACGGCTATATCACAACGCTCCAACACGCTTAGATACAGATCAACGGTGCTGCGGACCGGCAAGCGAGTTTTGGCTCCATATACCATGGCCATGCGGGCCAGACGGCGTTTGCCATACCGAAAGCTTTCTCCAGCGGCGCTAAAAAGAGCAAGTAGCCGACTGCGTGCATTGGCATGAAGATCGAACAACCGATCGAATCTTTCTGCTCGCACTTCGCGGATCAGCGGCCAGAGCCCGCTTGACGGATCGAAAGCCAGTACCCGATTTACTCCCGGAAGTTGCAGTGCCAGCGGCTCATAGACTTGCTTTGTAGCAAACACGATGTCCGCGTCGGTCCATTTCTGCCGTAAAGCCTGCGTTACCGGAGCGGTCAGCACGATATCTCCGAGCGAACCCAACCGTACCACTAAAATCTTCGAGGGGTTCATGACGGAAACAACTGCCGCTCCACTGCGGCCAACACTGTATCGACACCCACTTCTTCCAACCCGCACAGCGGTCCCCGCTCGCATGTCGCGCACGGGCCGTCGGGCGGGGTAATCGTGATAGACCGGTCGGACAGAGGCCCCCAACGTTGCGGCGAACGGACCGGCAAAGGACAGAACAGCGAAACGGTCGGAATCCGAAGCGCGGCAGCTATGTGCATAGGACCGGTACTGCTACTGAAAAACACGTCCATTTCCCCGATAACCCCGATCAGTTGGCGAAGCGACAGCCGGCCCGCAAAAGAAATCGATCGATTCTCGGTTTCCATGTTCATCCGGCGAATCAACTCAGCCTCTTCCTCTTGCCCTGTCACTACCACGGTCGCATCAAAACGTCGTTGTAGATGTCGGACCAGTTCGCCGTAACGTTCCGGGGGCCAGTTGGGCGCGCTGTGCCCATTGCCCGGATGCACCCCGATCCAAGGTCGCCGTACCGCACCGGCCGCCGCCAATCGCTCACTCGCCTGTCTTCGTTCTTCTTCGGTCAACGCAATCGTCGCCCGCCAACGGTCTGCGGGCGCTCCGATCCGTCGGACCAAATCCAGACAGTAATCGGCCTCATGACGAAGCGGTACATATCGATTCCGGCTTACCGACCGGGTCATGGTAAGAAATTGATATATCTTTGTCCCCACGCCGATGCGACGAGGAATACCGGATAAAAACAGCATCCATGCCATCCGGGGGGTAGGAAGCAACATAAGCGCGGTATCGAAGCGGTGAGCGCGAAGCCGTGCGATCTGACGCATAAACCCTGAAACGCCTCGGTTTTCTCCGTTCGGATCGTCGGTAAGGATTTGGTCTATATAAGGATTTTCAAGCCATATATCCCGTGTATACGGGCGTGCCATTACGGCAATGTAGGCGTCAGGCCAGCGAAGCCGCAACGCCTCGACCACCGGTGTCGAAAGAACGACGTCTCCCACCCGGTCTGGACGGAGGACAAGAATACGCGGAGTGCCCATAGACAATAGCGAAGGATTACCGACTTTTTTCTTTTAACCTGAGTTGGCCGCAGGCAGCGTCTATGTCCCGCCCGCGTTCACGGCGGACCGTAGTCGTAATACCCCCCGAATGAAGAATCTGCAAAAACGCCGCTTGGCGACCTTCGTCGGGCGTCTCGTACGGCAGTCCTTCCACCGGATTGTAAGGAATCAGGTTGACTTTGCCCTTGAGCGGACGCAACAACGTCACCAGTCGATTGGCATCCTCAAACCGGTCGTTGACGCCTTTGAGCAGCACGTATTCGAAGGTGATGATCCGGTGCGTCGCCGCTATATACGCCCGACAGGCTTCCATGAGCACGTCCAACGGATAGCGCCGGTTGATCGGCACGATAGCGGATCGGGTCCGGTCATCCGCCGCATGAAGCGATACCGACAGTTCGAACTGAAAATCTTCGCGTGCCAACTGATGAATCTTCGGCGCGATACCGCTTGTAGAAAGCGTGATTTTCCGAGCACCGATGCCAAGCCCCCACGGCGCGTTGAGAATACGTACCGCGCGCAACACGTTGTTGTAGTTGGCCAGCGGCTCGCCCATCCCCATGATCACTACATTGGTGATCGCGCGGTTGGGCGCCAACCGGCGAACTTGAATCACCTGATCCACAATCTCGGCGGCGGTCATGTTGCGCGACAGCCCGGCAAGCCCGCTGGCACAAAATCGACATCCAATGGCGCAACCCACTTGTGAGGAAATGCACAGGGTATTGCGCTCGCGGCCCCCGATGAGTACGATCTCTACTGGCTGTCCGTCCTCCAAACCCAGCAGATATTTGGTCGTAGGGCTGTAGTGCGAACGAGACTCTCGGATCAAACTCGCTCCGGTGATCGCCGTTTTCTGCTGAAGCGCCGTCCGAAACCCTTTGGACAGGTCGGTCATTTCGTCAAACGAAGTGACCGCCTTTCCAAACATCCAAGAGGCAAGCTGACCGGCTCGGAATTTAGGTTCACCCAAGTCCGTCACCAACCGCTCCAATTCCGGTAACAAAAGCCCTTTCAAATTGGGCCGATCTTTCTCGCTTCGAGATCCGCGCGGCAATTTTGCTTCTATTTCTCGTTCGTTTGGCATAGATTGACTCTCTGTAGGTTCGGACTATCGTCTCTCAAAAAAACCGTTCTCTCAAGGTAACGGTTTCATACTCGAATGTCTACGCGAATATACAACCTGTTCGCTCTTCGAACTTCCGTATGCACTCCTCTTGCCGCATCTCGATCTCTTCGCACGGAAAATCCATAGCTGCATTGGACGGCTTTGAAGCGCCGCGCGAAAAAATTACCTTTTTGTTTGGCGAATCCGGCATCGGAAAGTCGATGTTGTCCAAAGCCTTCTACGGTCTGTTGGACCCACTTTCGCTTGACGTGGTGATCAACGGCGCGCCGTATAGCACCTATCTTGCGTCGGAACGGGTTGTAGCCATGCGCGAACACGGGTTTTTCGTGTTTCAAGAGCCGTCGTCGCACTTAAATCCACTTATGACCATAGAAACGCAAATCCGTGAAGGCAGCCTAGCCGGTTGTGCCACCGAAACGGAAATATTCGACGGTCTCTGGGAGCGCCCACCCACGTCTCTGCTGGGTGTATACCCCAAACCTCACCGACCCAGCGGAGGGGAAAAACAGCGTTTTCTGTTGACCATGGCATTTAAAAAAATCGATCTACATCTCTCGAACGCCTTTCCTTCTCCGCACGCGCTGTTTGTTTTTGACGAGCCGACAGGGAGTCTCGACAACAAAACCCGCAATCGGTTTCTGTCGCTTCTTTGCGATCGGTTTCGCCAGCGTCCGTTTACCGTATTGATCATCACGCACGACTATTCGATGATTTCGGAAGTATATCGCCAACATTCGGACCTTCTTGCATCCACGCTTTTTAGAGAACTGGTAAACCGGGGCAACGGGCTTGCGCTCCTCGATTTTTCTCCACAGACCTATCTCGCATGGCTGACGGAAAGCCGAGCGCCGCAAAAACGAAAACCGGAGACATTATCCGCTTCTGACACGGTCCTGTTGCATCTGAAAAGCGGTATCGAGGTTTTCGGACGCCGGTTGCGCTTTTCCACCCCTTCCGGCGAATGCCCCTTGACTGTCCGAAAAGGACAGGTGGTCTATCTCAAAGCAGCCAGTGGTGTAGGTAAGACGACAATCGCCAAAGTCATCATGGGACTGATACGTGGACAAGGGCTTGACCTTCGTATCGGCGATCTGCACCTTACCGACCTGACGTCGGAAAAGACGTGGCAACGGGAGTTGTGGGGGCGAAAAATCAGCATGGTGTTTCAACACGCCGACGAAGCGCTCAACCTGAACGCCAGAGCGGGCGACATCTTTGCCGGTCTGCCCCACGCCCGCACCCTCACACCAACCCGTGTCCGTGCTATGCTCAACCCCTATTTCCCCTTTGAGATAGACGACGCCTTTCTAAATAGGCCCATCCGATTTTTGAGCGGTGGACAGAAACAACGTCTCAATCTACTGCGCGTGCTATCCCTTGATACGGACCTGATCGTGCTGGACGAGCCCCTAAACGGTCTCGATTTTCTCAGCATCCGCAAGGTTATCGAACTTATCGAACAAAAAAGAATCGAAGGAAGGGGTATTTTGCTTATCTCTCACAACGAGGAAATTTTTGACGGTCTGGACGGTGTGGATCCGTTTTACCTGACGGTCGCGTAACACGCAAAGGAGAAACCCCATGTCATTTACCTTCTCCGACGAACACATCGAATCGTATCATCGCCACGGGTATGCCATTTTCAGACAGATTTTTCCGGAAAGCCTTCTCGGTGATTTGCGGCGTGTGTCGGACCGTGCGCGCGAGATCGCACGCGAGCGAAGCGGGGGGCAGGTACAGCGGCTTCAGCCCGTGGGGAAATTCGACATCGACCAACAACCGTTTATCGACTATGCGGAATTGCCGCCGCTCAACGACGCGATCCATCGCCTGTTGACGCCAAGACATTATCATGCCGACAGTGATTTCATGGGCATTCTGTTGGAACCGGCCGAGTTGCCGTGGTGTACCGCATGGCATCGTGACTGGCGCGATAACATGGCCGGGCTTCCGCTTTCCATGTGGGACGAGCTTTTTTCCGACATCCGCTATTTCAATCAGGTAAACTGCGCACTCTACGACGACCACAGCACTTGGGTGGTTCCGGGCAGTCATCTGCGGCGCGACCTACCCCGTGAGGTGGAACGGTTTCCCGACCGTCCGATACAACCGCCAAATCTGGAAGGCAAAAACGCGGAAGAACGCAAACGGATATTTCTGGCTTACTGTCGCAGTATGCCGGGCGGCGAGCAAGTGATACTCAACGCAGGCGATTATATGTTGTATCGCAACACGCTCTGGCATCTCGGCAGTTACGTACCGTACCTCCGCCGTGCCACCCTGCACGACGGCGTCCTCACGCCGGAGTTTAAAAAATTTATCACCGACGCCGTCGAAATCTCCGCCGAACGCCGCAAGGCCGGGCACGCCATGGAGAACCCAAATCGGTAGATCGCGCCAAACGCGGTTTGCACAAGCAAAAGGAGAACCGATGACCGATTGGATCGATCATCCGTACAAAGCGCTTTCCGGCGTATGGGTACGAGCCAACTTTCACGGACATTGCAAGGAAAACAGCGCCTGCGCTTCGATCCCGCTTATGGAAGGCGCGAGGATGTATCGTTCGATCGGAGCCGACGTCATGACACTCACCGACCACGACGTCGTGACCGATCTGTCGGAACTACGCGCTTTGTATCCGGAGATGATCTTTTTGAGCGGTTTCGAGTACAGTTCACGGGAAAACGTCGTCTTTGCCGGCACCCGGATGGAAGACCTCTACCGTCATACGCTCGAAGACGCCTTGGCACACGCAGAAGATCTGCTGACCATCCTCTGTCACCCACAGCCCAGACAAGGCATCGAGTACTGGACACAGACCAAAATACGCGCGCTTGGGGTCGTTCCGGACGGGATCGAGGTATACAACGGTCACTACGGCATCGAACGCATGCGCAAAAACGGATGCAATCCTTACTATGCGCCGTTCTGGGACGAACTGCTTACCTCAGGTCTACGGCTCTGGGGTTTTGCAAACGACGATTTTCACGATCCGGCGGATTTCGACAACGCCTTCAACATGGTCCATGTAACCGAACGGACACCGGATGCCGTTGTTAGAGGGGCAAAATCGGGGCGTTGCTACGCCAGTACGGGGCTGCGTCTGCAATCGGTCGCCGAAGAAGACGGGCATCTTACCGTGCTTACCGACGCGCCCTGTTCGGGGCGATTTATCGGTCCTCAGGGCCGAACGCTTGCAAAAAAAACCGGAACGCACTTCGAATACTCGATCAACGGCGAAACCTATGTACGGTTTGAGGGAGAGGGTGAAACGGGCCGATTGTTTCTCCAACCGTTTTTTTCCGTCCGGCAAGGGTAAACTTGCCGACGGTATGGCCATGTTGCACGCCACACGGATACATGGCGGTTACGAAACCCCAATCAAATCGCTTGATTTCAGCGTAAAAAACATGGTATATACACCTCTGCCCGGATTCAGAAACCCCGAGGCTTGCGCCGTCTTCCGACCTACCGCTCACGGTTTACTCCCGACCCTTCCTCATGGCCCGAATTACCCTTCAAAATCTCGTCAAAAACTTTGGAGACGTCGCGGTCGTCAAACATATCGACCTGACCGTGGAAGATGGTGAATTCTTTAGCCTCCTCGGCCCCAGCGGATGCGGGAAAACGACCATTCTGCGTATGATCGCAGGATTTGTCTTTCCCACATCGGGTACGATACGTTTTGACGACAAAGACGTTTCTTTTGTGCCACCCAACCGGCGCAACACCGGGATGGTTTTTCAGAACTACGCGCTCTTTCCGCACATGACCGTCTTCGAGAACGTGGCGTTCGGGTTGCGTACGCGCCGGGTCGCCCCGGACGCCGTCCGGGACCGTGTGGCCACGGTGCTGGAGCGTGTCGGGTTGGGCGGGTTGGAAAAACGCCCGGTTCCACAACTGTCCGGCGGCCAGCAACAGCGTGTGGCGCTGGCTCGCGCCATCGTCATCGAACCGGCGTTGTTGTTGCTTGACGAACCGCTGTCCAATCTGGATGCCAAATTGCGCGAGGAAACACGCGACCAGATACGCGCACTCCAGCAACAACTGCGTATTACGACGCTCTATGTAACGCACGATCAGGAAGAGGCGCTGGCCGTATCGGACCGCATTGCAGTGCTCTACGATGGAAAATGTCAACAGACGGATACCCCGGACCGTATTTATCATCACCCCGCCAACCGTTTTGTAGCTACGTTCATGGGGCGGATGAATCTCTGGGAAGGCAAGGTGACGATGGAACACGGTCGGGCCGTCTTTCGTCATCCCCGCGGGCTTTCCGTGGTTCTGGCTGTCCCCGCACCCGAAGGCCCGGTCTGTCTCGGTATACGTCCCCAACGTCTCAAACTGATCTCCACAGCGTTGGATGACGCTGTGTCCGGCCATATCCTCGAACGCCGGTTCAAAGGTCCGGTGGTCGAGTTTCGCGTGCAAGCCGGCGGCGTGGAAATCCAAGCGTCGGTAGCCTCTTCCGACCCGGTTTCCGGGAGCGCCCCCGGCGACGCGGTATGGCTTGTCATTCCCGGCGACGAAACCATTCTGCTCAGCGACCGGCCACCGGATAGCCTATGAGCACCTCTTCTCTCGACAAAGACGCGGTCGCCCCCATGACAGGAAACCCGAATACCCCGTCCGGTAGCCGTTTCTCCTTCGGAAAACGGTTCGCCGCCGGACTTCGGCCTTCGGTAAACTGGATGCTTCTTCCGCTTGGGTTTATCATCGCCGGATACATCGTCTATCCCGTGCTTACCGTCGTTTGGGAGAGTTTATTCAGAGACGACGCATTTACCTTGCAAAACTACGCCGAGTTTTTCGATCCCAGCCAAACGTCCTATCTTGCGGGACTTTTCAACAGCGTCTGGATTTCTCTGTGTAGCGTCCTGCTCTCGGCGCTGATCGGCGTTCCGTTGGCGTTCGCCTTTTCGACATACGAGTTCCCCGGACGTTCGATCTTTGCGGCTCTTGCCACCTTGCCTATCGTCCTGCCCCCGCTTGTGGGGGTCATATCCTTTATGTTTCTCTACAGCGAAAGCGGGATGATTCCGCGTCTTCTACAGAGCGCTTTCGGACTGGAGCAGGTTCCTTTCGCCCTTGACGGGGTATGGGCGATCTTGATCGTACATGCGTACACCATGTACGTATTTTTTTATCTGTTTGCCTCGGCAGCGCTTAAAAACCTCGATCCGTCGGTAGAGGAGGCGGCGCTCAGTCTTGGCGCGTCAAACCGGTTTCGCTTTTGGCACGTTACCTTGCCACTCCTGACACCCGCTTTGGTCGGCGCGGCGCTTCTCGTGTTTATGACTTCGATGAACTCGTTTAGCGCACCCTTTATCTTTGGCGGCGGGTTCCGGGTGCTCAGCCTCAGCATCTATAACGCCAAACTCAACGGCGATATGGCCATGGCCGTGACGCAAACCGTTGTGTTGTCGGGTTTCTCCATCGGATTTCTGTTATGGATGCGTCATTACGAAAGTCGGCGGCAATACGCCATGAGCAGCAAGGGGGTAGCCGCTCGCCGACGGGAAGTTCGCAAACCATGGCTGCGTCTGCTGATCGGTGGGGCGGGCATTTTTCTTGTCGCCATCCTACTCTTACCTCATCTGACCATTCTGCTGCTTTCTTTTGTTCGTGACGGTTCATGGACCCATCAGACGCTACCACCGGTCTATACCACCGAGAACTACGCTCGGTTGTTTGCCGAAGATACGGTATGGGAACCGATCCGCAACAGCCTGTACATGTCGGTTTTGGCGACGGCGGCCGATCTTTGCATCGGCGTGACCGCAGCATATCTGGTGGTAAAGGGGAAATTCCGAGGCCGCCGGTTGCTCGACGCCCTTGTCATGGTTCCGTGGGCGTTGCCGGGTACGGTGGTCGCCATCAATCTGATCGTAGCATTTAGCAAGGGAACACCTTTTAGCTTTGGCGAGGCGCTGGTAGGCTCGTTTTATCTGCTGCCCATCGCCTATTTTCTAAGACATCTTCCCATCGTATTTCGGGCTTCTTCCGCTGCGTTCAAACAGGTGGACGACTCACTCGAAGAGGCGGCGCACAATCTCGGCGCGGGCTGGTTTTACACATTCCGGCGGGTTACGCTTCCGCTGATCGGTCCTGGAGTGCTGGCTGGAGGCCTGCTTGCGCTGGTCACCTCGCTCGGCGAATTTGTCGCTTCCATATTGCTCTACGTATACGCCAACCGCCCCATCTCCGTGGAAATCCTCTCACAACTGCGACAGTTCAACATGGGAAGTGCCGCCGCCTACGGCGTCCTCCTGCTGGTACTCGTTTCCCTCGTGCTGCTCGGCTCCCGTCGTCTCTCGCACGGAGCGGCGGACCGAAGTCTGTCGTAACCCATGCGCACCGACCTTGCCTTTTATATCGCCGCCTTTCTGATGGACATGTGCGCCGGTCTGATCGCGTTTAGCGTGCCACTTTTAGCGCTCGATCTCGGCGCTTCGGCCATCGAACTAGGAGTCATCGGAACGTCGGGAAGCGTCGCTTATACGCTGGGATGTCTTTTTACCGGAAAACTTGCGGACCGTCACGACCGCAAAACGCTCATGATCATCGCCAGTGCAGGCATAGCCGGCGTGCTGGGGCTTGTCATGGTCGTACGCGAAGTGTGGATGCTGGCGATCACGACGGCACTGATCTCGTCGATGGGAGCGCTTTTCTGGCCGGCGCTTCAGGCGGGTCTTGCCGAGGGACACAACCGCGCACAACTCGTGCGCGTGCTTGGCAATTTCAACATGGTATGGGCCATCGGGTTTATGAACGGTCCCTTGCTCGGCGGCGCATTCTACGAAATACACCCTCGCCTTCCCTTTGCCGTAGGGCTTATTGCGACCGCCGTCATCGTGGCCCTGCTTACCCTGATCCGTATCCGACCGGTGCATGACGTGTCAAATCCGGAATTGGAAACCCCAGACCCAGCACATCTCCGGGAGATACCCAGATTCCGGAACATTGCCTGGATGGCCTCCTTTACCGCATTTTTCTGTCTCAGCATGCTCACCAACCAGTTTCCCAAACTGGCCAAAGAGCTTGTCATCGCGCCGTCTATTTTAGGGATCATGCTGGCGTTGCCGAGAGTGGTGCAATTTCTCATTTTCATGGCGGCGCGTCATACGCATCGCTGGCAATTTCGGCTTTATCCGCTGCTCGTTCCCCAGATGGTCGCCGTCTTGGGCATGACGGTCGTCGCCACCCAGCATTCGCCCGTCCTGCTTGCCACAGCCTTTTGCGGTGTCGGTCTGCTGATCGGCAGTTCGTTTTCCGCCGGGCAGTTTTATTCGTTTTTTCACGAAAAGAAAAAGGGAGAGGTCGGGGCGCTCAACGAAATGATCATCGGGATGAGCAATTTTTCCGCTCCGCTGGTAGGGGGTATCCTTGCCCACACGGTCGGTCTGCGTGCGCCCTATATCCTGTGCATCCCCGTTCTGTGTATAGGTATGGTCGTCGAATACCGTCTGGCGCGCCAAAACCAAAACGGATAATACCTTGTCATTCGGGCGGTTCTTCGAGGTAACGCCGCATCATCTCGATCAGCTTTGTATTGCCATGCCGCGCCGCCAGACGCGCATGACGCCACGCCAACTCGTATTGCTCCTGCACGACGTAGATTTCTCCGAGGTTTTTGTGCGCCTTTGCAAAGGTGGGATCCAACGCAAGCGCATGTAGATAGGCCATGATGGCCTCGTCCGTTCGTTTCTGACTGTAGTACAACACCCCAAGGTTAAACACGCCTTCAGCAAAATCGGGAAATTGCGTGTTGACCTCGTGTTGCGTTTCGATGGCCCGGTTGACGTCGTGGTCAAGCGCAAACGAGGCGATCCAGCGAAACAGACCCTGTTTGGGCGGCGTTTTGGAAGACATGGTCAGGTCGTTCTATGTAGGCTGGACACAGACAGAATAAGGTGATTATAAGAGACCGTTCCGTGATCAGCCTGCTAAGTCGTGCGTCTATCGGACGGTCAAACGTCGTGTTATACAAAGAAACTTGTCTGACGGAACCAGGTATCTCCCCGATTCCGGATCGACCTCAACCCGATCCTTCTCCGAGATACGCCAGAAATCGGTCACGCGCATCAAAAAAAAGTTCTGACGGGTCATCGTCATCCGAGTCTTCCATACTGCCTATGGAAAGCAGACCTTCCGGAGTTTTCGCCTCAGGTTCGGACCGTGCCATACACCCTGCGATGGGGGCAATATACGCCGCATCGGGCTGGATTTCGTGTTCTATGGCTTTCATCATTTCGAGAACGATACGCACATCGTCCTCGCCAAATGATTCGAGCGCATCTATATAGCTGTTGGCCCGACCGGCCATGTCTTCGAGTTCCCGACACACCTCAAGCGCACGTTCTACGGAAGGAAGCGCGCCAAACCGCTCTACTTCGGCAGGGGAGGCGGTCAGACGCGACCCCGCCGACTCGTTAAAAAAACGCCATTTTTCGACCACCAAGGTAAGGTCATATCGCGCCCGGTCCAGCGAACCGGCCCATCCAAACGCTTGACGACGTGTCTGACCTTCGAGCGTGAGGGTATGATAGCCTATCGTAGCCAGCGCACCATGAAACCTTATGATAAAGGCATGAAGACAGCCGAGATATTCGATCATGCAAAGCGATTCGTGTTCGTCAAGCAACATGATCGCTATCCTTCCACCGTGACGATCAGATACCCCGACACCTTGGCTTTGCTCCATACGCTGGTCCCCGGCACGGGTTCTCCGCCGCGGTAGTCACGGACGATTCCGCCGGAACGCTCGACGCGTACATAGTTTACCCCAGGTTGCAGTCCCAATTCCGCTGTCGCCTTCTGCACACTTACCGTTCCGGTGGGAAATCCCCTGAAAATCGGCTGACCGTCCGTATCGGTCTCCGTCGTCGCGCCGTATCCGTATACGTCGTCCCAACGTGGTGAAAGACCGGCAAATTCGTCCGGCATGACGATGTGGAGCGTAAGCGTTCGGTCGGCAGTAGACAATCGGTCGGCCTCGTCCCAGCCCCAGAAACGCGGCAGGGTAGCCAGTTTGTGAAACGGAATACTTCGGTCGATACGAACGGTCAGCGTATAGGTAGCCATGGTCTTCCTGAAAAGTTTGCAGAGGAAATCCGAAAGGTAAAAGTAAAACCCCTACACCTACGTCAAAGGACAGGGGCTTTGTCTTTCTTGTCGGATCATGTCGTCATAGTCGTACAGGATCGCCTCTGCGATGGTAGTTGCTTGTTTTTCCGGACAAAGCCGCTCGTTGACAGCCGCTTTGAGGGTCTGCCATCGCTCCGAGATTTCGGTTTGCCGTTCGATCAGCAGATCGAGTTCTTTGTCTTCAAATTCTGTCCCGGGCGGAAAGTTTAGTTCACACGCCTGCAAAGCGTCAGGGTGATACGGGTCGAACAGCGGTATGCCCCACTTGCGACACACCACCGGGCGCGCCTCGTATATTCCGCAGACGCCCTCCTCCAGTGCAGGACACGGCAGCCGAAGCCCCATGGCGGAGGGATGATCGTGTGATTCCTCGTCGTTTCGGGTGTGCAGGAGATGTTGGCGTTCTTGTAGGTAAACACGCGCCTTGTTTTGCAGATGTCGGCGCTCCGGTTCGGGAAGCTGGCGTACTACCTCCGAGATCCGGGCGGCGTCGAGCAAGGTGATGCGAAACATCTGACTACAGCACGAAGAGCAACCGCGCCCACACTGGATCCGGTCTTCGTACAACCGCATGTTGCGATCAAACTCGGCTTCTACAAGCGTCACTACGTCTCGATAGTCGATAAAAATAGCATCCATATCCAAAGCCAGAGACCGGTCCGGGTAGAAAAAGAAAAGCCGAAGGGGTCTTTCCTTCGGCGTGACGCACATTCCGGAGAGGGGGCTTCCATATACGCGCTAAGACGTGATCGCCTCTATGGTCAGCAGACCTTCTGGACGCGGCTGTTTTTCCGGGATATCACCGCCGTCGAGCAGATTGTTGAGCGCGGCCAGCAGCCGGTCGATGTCTACGCCGTACGATTCGGCGGCGGGTCCGAGGATATGGCTTTCGCTGATAGAACAACTCGAACAGCCGCCCAGATGAAACTGCGCCATCACCGTGCTGGCCTGCGGGTGCAGGGCCAGCGCTTCGGCGACGGTCATATCTATATGAAACCGCTGGTTCTGGCCCGTTGCCACGGCTCGTTTCCGGATCACGATACCGAGGTCTTCGATTTTGCGTTCAAGGATGTTGTTCGAAGCGGTGACATGGCTTCGAAGCGACTCCATCTCCCGGTTAGCCCTGTCGAGCGCTTTCCGGGTCTGTCCGGCTCTTATCCATCCTCCGATGGCGGCTACAAGCGCCGCTCCTGCCAAAATACTGCCTGTTTCCATGTTGGTTCCTGTCCGGACGCTGTTGCGTCCTCAATCTTTGTTCGGCGTTCCGGAAAACGAGGTCTTGGGTATCGATGGCTACGGTTTCATGGCGCGCCTACGGGAAGATGGTTGGCCAACGCCTCTTCCAGTTCGTCCGATGTTACGCTTTCTCCGTCGTTTAGCCGATCGAGCACGCCGTCAATAATGCGCTTGGCGTCCTCCTTGCGAAACTCGCGGATGAATCCGTTGTAAAAGTGCTCGCCTGCCAGCGCCTTGCCGATCTCGGTATCTCGGTTGTGGTCGTTGAGTTCGGTAAAATATACGACCCGGTAAGTCTGGCTGTAATTCTCTCGGTAGATTTCGAACATCAGTTTTCCGGTTTCCAGCATGATACATCCTCTATCCGTTTTTTTTACCGCTATCTTCCGCCGCCGCCGCCACCTGCCGCCGCCGCCACAGGTTCGTAATCGGGTTGTTGACGACCGGCACGCAACTGTCGCTCCAGCTCTTGGAGTTTCCGCTCGATCTCCTGACGTTTTCTCTTATCGCGCACCATGTCTTCACGATAGCGTTTGAGAAAGTACGCAATCGTCTCGACACGAATCCGGATCGAACCGGTCGGCTTGTTCTCGTCGATATCCTTGAACGAGAAGTACGGAGTGCCGGAGCGTTCCACGATCTGTTCGACAACCGAATACGTGGGCGCATCGTGACCGCATTTGAAACTCGACAGTTCCAGCGCTACGAGGTTGGGATGCCGAGCGACAAATTTGCAGGCCCAGACCTTACGGGTGGTGTTCTCGCTATAGGAGTTTTTCCACACGTCCTGCACGTCCAACGCAAACTGGGCTACCGTGAGCGGTTCACCGGTTTTGGCATGACGCGGCGGGTGTCCGTTGTCACGAATGTAGGCGTCGTAGTCGTCCTGCCAGAGTCGCGTAAGAATATCTTCGTCCATCGGCAGCGAGTCGATCGTAAAAACCGGATACCCGATCTTTTGGAACTCTTCGAGGATTTCGTGGTTGACGCCGGGATCGTTGTGATAGGGACGGCCCAGCATCACGATACCCAGCCGGTCTTCGGCTTCGAGTTGGTCCAGCACCTGGCGGCCCGTACCGAGCAAGACATCGTTATTGTAAATGGAAAGCGCCCGGTATCCTTCGGCCACCGCCCGCGCGTTTTCCTCTTCGGACAGTCCGAGGATATCTTTGAACGACCGGTACATCTGCCGCTCGAAATGTTTGTACTCGCTCGTGTTGACAAACGTGTCGAGAAAGAGCACACCCATCTCTTTAAACAGATCGCCTTCCTTGATATACGCCGCCTTGGTGGCTTCGGGTGTAGTGGACACGGTCGGGCAGGAGCGTCGTCCCAGCGTGTTGACCAGCGGGCTCGTCAGACAGTCGATCATCGGGAAAAAAACGATGTCGAGCGGATGTTTCTTATGATGGACGTACAGCAGGTTGTGTAGATGCGGGATGCCCAACTTGCTGGGAAAACACGGGTCGATGGCTCCACGTTTGGCCCCGTCCTTGTACAGTTTCTCGTTGGTGTAATCCGAAAACACCAAGTGGCGGTGCTTTATGCCGAGGCTTTCGAAGTACGCCGTAAACAGGGGAGCCTGCGAGTAAATGTTGAGTACGCGCGGTATACCGATACGCAGTTCGGAACGGCGTTTCATCAATTCGGCGCGTTTTTTGGCGCTCTCGGTCATGAACCCAAAACGGGGTTGGGGCAAAGGGTCGGACACGTTAGGCGGTTCGTATGATTTGAACACATCCTTGGCCGCGATTTCGACAAGATTGACATTCGCGTCCTTGACGGAATCCAGTCCCTTTTTGATTTCCCGCATATCCTCTACGTCTTCCACCAGACCTTTTTCGCAGGAGTTGCCTACGATCAATCGTTTGTGGCCGTCCTTTACCGGAATCTTCGATTTTTTCGTCTCCATTTTTTCCATGGCCACTTTGACATCGATAAAGGTACGGAGACATTTGTTTTTGCAGAAAAAGCAGCGTGTATCTTCGTTGCGGTGGGTTTCGTAGGTGATGGCCTTGACTTGATCGAGACCGATAAAGGTGGTCTCCATACCGTTTTCCCACAGCCGCACGGCTTCAATGGCCGCGCCGATGGCGCCGCTTTCTCCGCAGTGCCGATGTACGACGACATTGGGTTGCTGTTCCTTGCCCTTGAAACGCGACTCGATAAAATCCACCTGCGCCTTTACCGCCGCGAGGTTTTGTTGCGTGCCGCCCTGCAGGACAAAATTGGTACCCAGTGCGGACAAGTTGGGAATCTGGGACACGTACAGCCAGATGTTTTTTGGAAGCACATTGGCCAGACCGGCCATGATCTCATCCGGCTTCCAGCCTTGCCGTTGGAAATCGACGATGTCGGACTGCATAAACACCGCACACCCGTACCCAAACATCGGCATGGATTGCGCGCTAAAAGCGGTGTCGGCAAACTCCTCGACTTGGAATCCAAACCCATGTGCCGTGCTTTGGAGAAAATAACCGTTACCCGCCGAACACTGCGTATTGAGTTTGAAGTCCTTTACCTTGCGGTTTTTGAGTATCATGATCTTGATGTCTTGGCCGCCCACATCGCAGATCACGTCTACATCCTTGTAGAAATGCAACGCCGCTTCGGTATGCGCTACCGTCTCGACAAGGGCCACGTCCGCGCCCAGCACATCCTTAAGGATATCCTTGGCGTAACCGGTGGTACCGACGCCGAGGACCTTGAGCGTAGCGCCCTGGCTTTCCACTTTTTTACGGAGTTGGGCAAACATCTCGACCGTATCCTCGATCGGGTTGCCCTTGGAAAGCTGATATACCTTGACCAGGATATTGCGGTCTTTGTCGAGGAGTACGGCTTTGGTGGACGTAGAACCGCCGTCAAGACCGATAAACCCTTCCACGACCTGTCCCGGCTCGAATATGGCTTCGACAAAAGGCGTTTTTTTGTAGCGTTCCTTAAAGACGGAAAGTTCGTCCTCGTCCTTGCTCAACCCTTTGCCACCGGCCTTTTTCTTTTCTTCCAGACGACCGACGTTGATATACCACTCTAAATTTTCACTGCCTTTGTACACGCCGACCGATGCGTCTTCCTGTTTACCGAATTCCACCGCACCGAGCGCCGCGAAGTACTGGGCGTTCTCCGGAACCTTGACAAGGTCCATCGGGTCCACACCTTCGGGCAGGGGATAGTTGCGCTCTTCCCACATCCTTGGGATGTTGTACTTCCAAGCGTCTCTCATGCCTTTGATGTACGTATTGGGGCCGCCGAGTAGCAGGACTTCCGGACGCAGGGTATTGCCTCGCGTCAACACCGACAGGTTCTGTCCGACGATGGCTTCGAAAAGAGACGCCATCAGTTCATCGCGCGGCACACCAAGTTTCTGCAAGCTGTTGATGTCCGTCTCGGCAAATACACCGCATTTTCCGGCGACCGGGTGCAGTTTGAGGTCGAAATACCCCATGTGGGAGAGTTCTTCCGCCGGAATACGGAGTTTGGCGTTGATCTTGTCGATCACCGCTCCGGTTCCTCCGGCGCACTTGTCGTTCATGGTGGGGATTTTCTTTTTCTTGCCGGTCTCCGGATCCTCTTTAAAGATGATGATTTTGGCGTCCTGTCCGCCCAACTCGATGACCGAACCAGCTTCCGGGTACAGTTTTTCCACGGCAAGCGCCACGGCATTTACTTCTTGGACAAACTTGGCCCCGATACGCGGTGCAATCCCGGAACCGCCGCTGCCGGTGATAAAAATCCGGTACCGTTCCTGCGGCAATCCGAAGTCCGCTTCGATACGTTTGAGAAATTCGAGCGTCTTTTCGGGCTGTTTGGTATCGTGACGCTGATAGTCGTTCCAGAGCATCTCGTCGGTGGCGGGGTCCACTACGACCGCTTTCACGGTCGTGGAGCCGACATCCAAGCCGACCATCAGCCGGCGGTTCGGATCGTTCATGTATGCGTTTCTCCGTTGGGGAGCGTCTTCTATGAGAATACGGGCCACAGCGTCCTTTTCGCTACCGCGATACAAAATCATGGCGGTACGAAGATGGCCCGGTCCGTTATCCGGCGGCTTCGCTGTATCCGTATCCTTCTTTTTTTATCCGTTCGGCTACGTACATCACCGTACGCGCGGCCATCCCGATTTTGCCCTTGTACTCTGGGATGTGGTACATGGGGCGTTTGATTTCCGGATGCGCGTCTATATACGCCCGAACCTGAAGTTCGGTAAGCCCTGTCTGCGCCAGCGTTTCCGTAAATTCGGTCTTGGTTTTGGCCTTGGCTTCGCCGAGCGCCATCTGGACGCGGCTATGGGCGTTGATCTCGCCTTCTCCGGAGGTCTCTATAGGGAGATAGATCATGTCTTTGTACAGGCTTACTACAGCGGCCTGCGCTCCGTCGGACTGTGTACTCGGCATACAGCCAAACGGCTTGAGCGAGAGCACCATGTGGGCCAAATCTTTGTTCGAGTAGTAGATATTCTTGGCGATTTCGAGATGACCTTCGCCGCCGCCGGACCGCGAATTGTAGAACGGATGGCCGAGCCGCTGCATCTCGTACTGGTTGGCCAATTCATGCACCGTGCCGCCTATGGCGTGGCGTAGCCGATTGTATTCTCGGTCGAAGATTTTTTCGGCGACAGTCATCGCGGCGATCTTCTGACGAAACTTGAGTTCCTGTTTGAGACGGGTAACCGGGCGTGTCCACGGAGCGAACACCTCGCCTTCCTTGACGCCCTTGCGATCCTTAGTAGCCTGTTTGGCTTGATGGAGCATGTAGACGATCCAGGTTCCGATCGGTTCTACCAGCGCCTCAGCGCCCTCGCGCTCCAGAAAACGAAACATGTTGAAATTGCCATCCCCTTCGGTGGTCTGTGCCCAGAATTCGCCCGTGATCTTGACGATGGGTTTAGCCCGAAGCCGGTCTATTTCGATGGCGTCGAACCGGTCGCGGACGTGATGCAGCGCCTTGACATACTCGTCGCCGGCAAGCTGATCGGCAAATTTTCCGATATAGCCCGCATTGGGAAGATGTTTGAGCAAAAACGCCCATTTGCTGTCTTCTACTTCGAATCGTTTCTTGTTTTTGATAACGTCGTGCAGATAGTCGATACATTCCTCAAGGACGCGATCCGTTTCGCCCGGATTGACTTCATAAGGACGAATCTGGTAGGCCAGCGCAGTGACCATATCGCCGATGTTGAGCGCATTCAGGATGGCCATGAAAAAATCGAGGTTCATTTCGAGACCGGCCTCGACTTCGGCCTGATTCAACCCACCCGCCTGCTGAAACAGTTGAACGCGAAAACCGTCGAAACCGGAGTTTTTGAGCGCCAGTCGGTATTCGGCTTCGTACATCCCGAATCGGCATGGCCCGCAGGCGCCGGCGGTAAGAAAAATGTAATTGTCGACGATCTCTTCTTTGCTCATGCCGGACGCTTCAAGACCCTGAAGATACTGGACCACGTTTCCGACGGTAAAATAGGTGGGATTGCACTGACCGTTGTTGCCGTACTCTTTGCCGGTCTGAAACGCCGCAACGTTAGGGGTGGGCAGATACTCGCATTTGTAGCCCAACCCCTCGAACGCTCCGTGCAACAGGTGTTCGTGTTTCCAAGTAAGCCCGCCGAAAAGCAGCGTCGTATGCGCCCGCTGGGCTTTGGTAAACGGATTTTCCACAGGCTTTTTGAAGTGTTGCGAACGCTTTTCTTCCAGACCCGCTTCCTTCATCAGCCGAGCGCGTTCTTCGGCCAATGTTTGCTGGATAGGATCCGTCTGTTCCGTAAAAGGATCTATGGTCAAAAGCCCATTGTGATTGCCCGCCATACACCTGCCTCCTGCCGATTCCGGACTCCGAAACGGCTCTATGATATAACTGAGGATGATTGTCGTATTCGAAAACGAAGACGCTATGACATGATATTAAAATACGAGGCCCCCGCGCCATTGCAAAATTTTTACACCCGGCGGTCATGGAGACAGGTAAACGGTCATGGAGGGTTTTGCACGGTGTTTTAAACAAAGCGGGAGGGAGACGAAAAGCGGTTACATACCCCGACCTACCTCGACGGCCTTTGGAAGCGCGCGGCGAAACAGTTGAAGAATGACGGGCTTTTGGAGCAGGACGGTGATCACCTGCTCGGTCTGCTCTTCTTCTTCGTCAAAGTCGACTGTATGCCCGGTGATCATGAGAATCGGTTTACGGGGGGCGATATTTTTGATGGCTCTGGCAAGCAGAAAACCGTCCATTTCACGCATGACCGCATCGGTAATCACCACGTCGAACTGGCCCTTGTGGAACTTCTCCAGTCCTTCGACCCCGCTGGTCGCCGTTACCGTCTTATGATTGTCCTCTTCCAGATACCGCACGATCTGAGCCAGATGGACCGGATCGTCTTCCACGACCAACACGGAAAGCGGCGGCAACGCCCCGGCGCCCTGACCTTTGGCTTCCTGCATCAACGAGGATGCCGCTAACAGGAAACGGATACGGAACGTCGTGCCCTTGCCGACGGAGCTGTCGATTTCCAAGGTTCCCCGGTGTCGCTGGATAATACCAAAAACCATGGCAAGTCCCATGCCGGTTCCCCGCTCGCCCTTTGTGGAAAAAAAAGGCTCCAGACATTTTTCGCGGATTTCGTCCGACATGCCGATCCCTGTGTCCGAGACTTCCAGCACGGCCCGATTTTCATCGACACGGGTGTGAAACGTCAACGTGCCCCCTGTGGGCATGGCGTCGGTTGCGTTGAAAATGAGATTGATAAACATCTCGCGCAGATCGGCGTCGTCGCCTTCTATCGGCGCAATGTCCTGTAGATCGCGGACCACGGTAATCACGGCGCCTTGCTCACCGGCCTGCGTGCGCCACTTAGGCTCGGAGATATCGACCGCCTGTTCGATCACCTCGTTGAGTGAGACCGGCAACATGGTGTTGCCTTCTTCGCGTGGACGGTAAAAACCGCGCAACCGGCGAATGATATGGGTGGCGTCCTTGGCGGCGGTGTTGATGGTTTGCAGGTCGTGTAACACCTTGCTCCGATTGTCGAGCATTTTGGGAAACATGATCCACAATTCGGTGTACCCCAAAATGGCGGAAATGGCGTTGTTCACATCGTGTACCACACCGCTTGCCATCTGCCCCAGCGCGCGCAGACGCTCCTGTTGTATCATCTGTTTTTGGGTCGTCTGAAGTTCTTCGAGCGCTGCTTCAAGCTGGCGGTGGCTGCTTTGCAGATGTGTATACAACAGGGCGTTCGAGATGGCGATCGCGGTCTGTCCGGAAAAGGCGACGGCCACTCGCTCGTCTTCCTGATTAAACGGCGCAGCACTCGTATCGGAACTCTCCTTATCGATAACACCCAGCACACCGAGGATTTCGCCACCCGCCTTGAGTGGTATCGCCATCAGATGCCGACAAAGGCAAGCGCCTATCTGTCGGTCGATATAATTTTGAATCGTTCCCTGCCCGCTCTTCATCACACGGTCGATCAAAGGTTCGCCCGGACAGAACGTCATCCCCGCGTCTTCTTCCATGCCTACGCACGCAGTCACACAGTAAATGTCGGATTCCGTATCCTTGAGGAACAGAAAACTCGCCTTGAGTTCGAGTAGCACGCCAAGCCGGCTCAACGCCTCCTCGGCAAGACGGTCCACATCCAGCATTGACGAGACGGACATGCCGAAGTCGTAGAGCGTTTCGAGTTCGAGAATTTTACGTGTCAGCGTAAAATCTGCATTGTCCCGTATTCAGGTATCTGGAGACGATACATTCATGAGATTTCTGCCGGGGCGTTCGATTAAGGAAAGCGGGTTAACCCGCGGGTGTTGCGGTATTTTGAAAGATATGCGTAAAAAAGTCAAAGAAAATCGGAACCCTGTCGCCGATACTTGTGTTCGTTTCAAGTTTCCGGATGAATGGATGTATAAAGAAAAATCCGAAGTTCGAAGGGTGAAAATGGCTTTGCCTGGCCTCATCTTTACTTACGAAAACGTTTGGTCATCGGATGTATCCATACGCAAGGAGGTGTTTTATGGACCAGAAATACATCGATCTGTACGACGAATACACGCACAAGCCCTTGGATCGTGCCGAATTTCTGCGGCGTCTTGCCCTGCTTGCCGGTGGGGCGGTAGCGGCGTCCGCGTTGTTACCGTTGATCGAATCCGACTATGCACACGCGCAGACCGTCGCCACCGCAGACACCCGTATCGAGGCCGGAGCGACAACCTATCCGGGCAAAACAGGCGATATGAAGGCGTATTTAGCAAAACCCAAAGGTGACACCAAACGACCGGGTGTGGTGGTGATCCATGAAAATCGAGGGCTGAATCCCCATATCGAGGATGTCGCGCGCCGCGTCGCGGTCGCCGGTTTTCTGGCCATTGCGCCGGACGGGCTGTCTCCGCTCGGTGGAACCCCTGCCGATGCCGATCAGGCGCGCTCCATGTTTTAGGGGTCTGGACCGCGATGCGGCGGTGCAAAACTTCGCGGCGGCGGTTTCGTTTCTGAGAAGCCATCCCCAGTCCACCGGCAAAGTCGGGTGTGTGGGATTTTGTTGGGGCGGGGCTATGGCCAATCAACTTGCCGTGCATGCCCCCGATCTCAATGCCGCCGTGGCGTTTTACGGACGGCAGGCCGTGGCAGCGGACGTGCCCAAAATTAAGACCTCGCTGTTGCTTCACTATGCCAGCGAAGATCAGGGTATCAACGCGGGTATCGCCGAATACGAAGCCGCGCTCAAGCAAGCCGGAAAAGAGTATACGATCCACATGTACGAAAATACGCAACATGCGTTTCACAACGATACGTCGGAGGCTCGTTACAACGCGGCGGCGGCAAAACTGGCATGGGAACGGACGATTGCTTTTTTCAACGCCAAACTGAAATAGCTTATCGCACCTCTTCCGGATCCGAATCGTCGGTTTTTACACCGTAAAGCAGAAGGAGTCCGATAACAAACATGACGGTGACGGACAGCACCGCCGGACGCTGATTGCCGCCGTAGAGCCGTGAGATTTCTCCGAACAGCAATGGTCCCATGATCGCGGCGGACTTTCCTACAAGCGCGTACAGGCCGAAATACTGGTTTTCCTCGCCTATGGGTACAAATCGGGCATAAAACGCACGCGACGCCGCCTGCACGCTGCCAAGTCCCAACCCGGCCACGATGCCCACCGCCCAGTACTGCGTGGGGGTCTGCACAAAATAGGCGGCGGTTGTAACACCGCACCACAGAAAAAGCGAGACGGTCACCACAAATTTGGGACCCCGCGTGTCGGTAGGTTTGGCCATGAGCGCCGCCCCTGCCAGCGCGGAAAACTGGACCAGAAGAAACAAAATAACCAACTGTCCCGTCTCCATCCGTAGTGTGGTGGCGGCAAATACCGACGAAAAGATCAGCACCGTCGTCACGCCGTCCTCGTAGAACAGATAAGCGATCAAAAACCACCGCGCGTTCGGACGACGCCAGAGTCTTGCCAACAGTGTCCGGGTGGTGTCGAACCCTTTGCGGGCCGCCTCGAAAAATCCCACGGACGCTCCTCGTTCCGAGGGCAGATAGAGAAAAGCCGGCAGCGAAAACAGTGCAAACTGAACCGCCACCAGCAGCCATATCGGTTCCGGGCGCAATGGTTCGGTAAACGGCATTGCGGCCATGAGCGCCACGATGGAGCCGGCATATCCGATGGCAAAACCCCATCCCGACACCCGCCCTTCCATGTGGGAAGGGACGATTCGGGGTAGATAGGCGTTGTAGAAGACGATGCCCCCCTCCATGCCGATGTTGGCGAGCACCGCCAGCACAAAGGCGGTCAGGACCATACCGGGTTCGAGCAGTGTAAACCCGGCAACCATGAGAACGGTCAGATAGGTAAACCCCATCCAGAAGGGTTTGCGCAATCCGCCCGCATCGGCGATCCCGCCCAGATACGGCGCGGTGAGAGCGACGATGAGCATGGAGACCGAACTGACGCGCCCCCACCACACGTCCCCCATTCCATCTTCGTTGCCGACAAGCACCTTTGTAAAGTATGGGGCGAAAATCGTCGTCGTAATCACCGCCGAATAGGAGGAGTTGGCAAAGTCGTAGAGACACCACGAGGCGATGGAGCGGCGTGTATTCATGATACACCCGTCATCAGCCGCAGAACGGCGGCTTCGTCGGCATCGCCGCGCGACAGCATCCCGGCGATGCGGCCTTGGCGAAGCACGAGGATGCGGGTAGACAAGTTAAGGATTTCGGGGAGTTCGCTCGACGCCAGCACGACAGTTCCGCCGTCACGCGCAAACCGGTCGATCAGCGCGTGCATCTCTGCTTTTGCGCCCACATCCACCCCGCGCGTAGGTTCGTCGATAAGAAGGATACGACAGTGTGACGCCAGCCATTTTGCCAAGACCAGCTTTTGCTGGTTTCCACCCGACAGATGCACCGTTTCGGTGTCAAGGGACGGCGTGCGGACCTGAAGCCGGTCTGTATAATCCCGCGCCATGCGTGTTTCCGCATCCGAATTTACAAAACCCCACCGGGCGAGGCGTTCCAGCGTCGGAAGCGAGATATTGTCCCGGACTCCCATCGAAAGCACCAGCCCGAATCGTTTGCGGTCTTCGGGAACCAACCCGATGCCAAGCCGCATGGCTTCCCCCGGATGGGGGATAGACACGGGTTTTTCTTCTACCCAGATACGACCGGCGGCGGCCGAGTCCAGCCCAAACAGAGCTTGCAGTGTCTCTGTGCGCCCGGCGCCGATCAACCCCGCCAACCCCAGTACCTCGCCGCTGTTAACCCGGAAGGAAAGGTCCTTACATCTGCCGGGACTGGAAAGCCCTTCGACACGAAGCATCTCGCGTCCCGGTGCGGTCTGCAAATGGGTCGGAAAATAATCGTCGAGCGAACGCCCGATCATCCGGTGGATCAGTTCGGTTTCGTCCGTTTCGGATACCAGACCGGTGGAAATGTGGAGACCGTCGCGTAGCACCGTCACGCGGTCGCACAGACGAAAGACCTCTTCCATCCGATGCGAGATGTACAATAGTGTAACCCCTCGGCTTTTGAGCCCCATCATTTGTTCGAAAAGCCGTTCGGCTTCTATGTGTGACAGGCTGCTTGTCGGTTCGTCGAAGACGATGACCTGCGCGCCGCTGTTTACCGCTGCCGCAATCCGGACCAACTGTTGTTGCCCCACCGCCAGTTCACCTACCAGAACCCGTACATCCAGTTGGACGCCGATTCGGTCCAGTGCTTCGCAGGCGCGCTTTTCCAAACGATTACGCAACAGAAAACCCGACCGGTCGGGCAAAGCACCTAGAAAAAGATTTTCGGCGACCGACAGGTTTTCGCAGAACACCATCTCCTGATGGACGATGCCGATGCCCATGCGGAGCGCATCCGCGGGGTCGGACAATCGCGCGGGCCGGTCGGCAACGACCAGTTCTCCTTCGTCATGCGGATAAATCCCGGCCAGTATTTTGCCAAGCGTGCTCTTGCCGGCGCCGTTTTCGCCTACAACGGCGTGACAGGTTCCCTGCTCCACGTCGAACGTCACATCGTGTAGTGCCGTCACGCCCGGAAAGCGTTTGGATATGCCGCGAAACCGGATATATGACATAACCGACCCGCAGGCTATTGGAGGAGATGTTCGGGGACGTCGGAGAATCCCCATCCTTTGAGCTTTTTCGCCCACTCACGGATATTTTCCATGGATACGCGCTCCAATGCCATGGGGTTGATGATCGGAACGTCTTTTTTCAGGTGCACCTTGTCCACGATCAGCCGGACCGACTCGTATCCCCACAGATAGGTCGGTTGCGCCCACAGCACCGGCGCAATACCCTTTTCTATATAAGCCAGTTCGGGCGGAAGTCCGTCTACGGATACCACTTTGATCTTTTCCGAATTGAGATCGGTGAGCAGCGTCTGGGTAAACAGCGCCCAACCGCCGACCATGGCCCAGCCGCCAAGATCCGGATACGCATTGTTTACGCGCACCACCTCCGCCGCGGCATCCTGCGGGGTTTCGACATGATAAAACGTCCCCGCGACGGTCATGTCGGGATGCTGCTGTGCTTCCAGCATCGCGCCTTCCACCCGTTTGCGCAGGTTGGGGGCATTCTGGTTGCCGGCAAGGATGGCGACCTTGCCTTTTCCACCCATAAGCGCCGCCAATTCGGCCATGACCGCGCGTCCCATCTTGATGTCATCTACGCCGTAATAAGCGAATCGTTTCGAGTCCGCCGCGTCGCTATCAAACGTTATGACCGGCACACCGCGCGCCACCGCATCGTCGATGGCTCCGGTGACTTTGGCGGCATCCGAACAGGAGATAAGTACGGCATCGACGCCGTCGTTGACCGCTTGGGCGATCCGTTGCGCCTGCACCTGGCCGTCTTCGGTGGGCGGTGTGCGCCAGTCGATCACGATCTCGATACCGTGCTGGGTGGACAATTCTTTTGCCGCCGCCTCCGCGCCGGTCCGAGCAGACAAAAACACCGGATTGACCGAACTCTTGGCGATCATGGCGATGGTAAGCCGGTTGTCTTGCGGTGTGGGTGTTTCTCCCCCGCAACTTGCCCCAAAACACAACACTGCACACAGCCATACAAAACGACGCCACATATCCACTCCTTTCTTTATCCCGCTTCGCTTTTCAAACGCTCGGTAAGCCGCTGTTTGGTCTGATCCAAAACCACGGCCACCACGATGGCGCAACCGATGAGGATCCACTCGTAATTCTGGTCGAAGTGAAGTGTGCGTATCGACTGCCGGATAAGGACGATCAGTGTCGCGCCCAGCATAGCGCCTATGGCGCTGCCACGTCCACCGCGAAGACTTGCGCCACCCACTACCGCCGAAGCGATCACGTACAGTTCGTAGCCTGTCGCATCCGCGCAGGAGGCCGAACCGTAGTAGCTGCTGCCGATAAAAGCGGCCATGCCGGCGGTCAGACCGGAGACGGCATACACGCCGATCAGGATGCGGTCGATATGTAAACCGGCGTAGCGACTGGCCTCCACGTTGCCCCCCACGGCAAAGATATGTCGGCCCATGACAGTCCGCGCCAGATACACCGCCCCCACACCCGTGACCGCCAGCATGACCAGCATAGGGATGGGATATAGTGCGTCCGAGCCGGCGGTCCACTTTACCGTGTCCGTCAGGCTCCGGGGCAACAATACGCTCTCCGCCTTGCTGGCGACAAACGCGATACCCCTAAACACCCACATGGTTCCGAGCGTAACGATAAACGGATGCACACGCAGACCGACCACCATGACGCCGTTGATCAGCCCGCACGTCAGCCCGATCCCCACGCACAGCGCTCCGCTGACCAGCACATCCGGTGTGCCGCCGAAACCGCCTGTGGCACGGAGTACCAGCGCAGTTATGACACCAGACAAAGCATAGACGGATCCTACGGAAAGATCGATCCCGCCGGAGATGATGACAATCATAGCGCCGACAGCCATGATGACGAAAAAGCTGGCATCCGTGGCCGTCTGCATCAACGTATAAGGATTAAGAAAATTATTTACAGGGACGCCTGTGATCCGGTCCGGATGAGAACCGGCAAACAGCGAAAGAATCGCGCCAAGCAACAGAATAATCCAGAGTAACCCTGCCTGTTGCGACTTGATAAGAGACCGGAGCATAGCCGGGGCGTTCAGGTTTTCTGTGCCTGCTGGCGAGCCGAGACTGTCGCCCGCTTTTGAGCGGCGTATGTAGTGGTCTCTCGCTGCCAGTACAGATCGCGGGACGTCTTCCGGCGGCGCGGCGGCGTGCCAAAACCGAAGATAAACGCCCTGCGGGGCGTCTCGGTCCGATTGGGACCGGCATAGTGCAGGGTACGGCTGAAATGGAAGGTCGCTCCGGCGGGGAAAAGCGGACAGGCCACGGCCCCGGAGAGATCCGCTGCGCCGTCGTCCACTTCGAGGGCATGGATTTTGGGATTGTAACCCACATGGTGATGTGGCAAAATATCGAGTCGGTGAGATCCAGGAATAAACTGCATACACCCATTCTCGATCGTAGCATCCTGAAGCGGCATCCAAACGCCAAGGGCATTGTAATCGAAATCGGGAGACCAGTACGCCTCGTCCTGATGCCAAGGAGTCTCGCTTCCGTAATGTGCCGGTTTGAGAATCGCATGCGACCCCTGAAACACCGCCTCGGGGCCAAGAAGTCGTTTTGATACGGCCAAGGCATTGGCTTCGTACAGCGTATTTTTAAGCGCAGGAGCGTAGCGTAGCGGATCGAGTATCTGCGGAAGCGTCGCTACCACGTCCTCCTCGTCCGTCCCCGCAAGGTCAAACTCCATACCCTCCTCGCGTCCTGCACGCCGAGCAAACATCTCGTCGTATGTCGACCGTATCCGCTCTATTTCTTCATCGGTCGTAATGCGGTCGATGGACAAAAACCCGTTGGCATGAAAAAAAGCGACCTGTTCGTCGGAAACGGTGATGGTAGGGAAGGGCATTGGAGATTTTGGATTTTGGATTGGAAAGATCTGGGGCGACTTTGCAAAAGTACACCGCCGCTACGGTAAATCAAGCGTTTTTATCACGGGCTGACAATTGCATTGACGGTGTAGCAAACCTTGCTACCTTACTACCATGATCGCATCCTTTACAAGTAATCGCTCTTTGACACACCCGCCGATTTATTCGGGAGGATGGTAGGGCGTGATTGCGTCGCTTGTCTTTACCGAAGGGGATGTCGCCTGACTTTGTCCTATTGCGGGGTATTTCTTTCTCAGGATGGTCTCTATGTCTGCATGGCGGGAAGAGTGGCTTGTCGGATCTCGCGGAGTATATCACGGTCGTATCGGTGGTGTATGGGATTGTGTAGGTGCGCAGGAGGATAGCGTTTCGGATATTCTGCGTCTGCCCGACCGCTTGGTGGCCGCCGCATCCGGAGGCAGTGGGCTGTGGGAATGGCGTTTTGAGACGGACGGATGGGTACAGCTTCACGACGAGACACTTACCGAGGTATTGGCTATCGCGGCCATAGAGGGGGATCCGGGGATTGTGGCCGGGTCGCCCTTCGGTGTCGCCGTTGCGCAACGCGACCAGCTGGGCGCTGTGCGGTGGACCCACCTGTCGGACAAACTGCACGTCGCCGAACGGTTTACCAACGCGATCCTGGTCGATCCCGGCAACCCGTCGTGCTGGCTCGTCGGAACCGAGACGGGCGTGCTGGTGGCGCACGACGCCGGGACAACATGGGAACGCACGAGCCTCATGGATACCCCGGTGCGCACGCTGTTGCACGCCCATGGCCTCTTCTGGGCCGGAACCGACCGCAAGGGCGTATGGTGTAGCCAGGACGGTCTGCGCTGGGATCCGGCAGGTCATACGATAAAACACAGCCCCGTCTATCGTCTCATTCCATGGGAAGATCGTCTCATCGCCGCGACCGGGGACGGCGTCGCTGTGATGGACGGTCAGGGCGGCTGGCCGCTGACCGGCCCTGCCATGCTGTGTTCCGGCGTGGCCGTAGACCCGTGGCATCCGTCATGCTGGGTATCCGGCGGCGCACCCGGCGGTCTGTGGTACACCGAAGATGCTGGGATCATATGGCGGCAGATACCCGGGTTTGCCTTCGTATGGACGGTTCTTCCTCCCGAAAGGCGCAGGAGGTGAACGAAGAAACGTACCGCCGCGAGGTGGACGAACGTGCCCGCAACATCGTCGAACATGCCGCGCAACGCCCAGCCTTCGGCATGTGGGACGCGCACGCTCCGCTGATGCTCGATCTCCATGCGGACCGGGTTACGGACGCCATACGTCAGGGGTTGGAGACCCGCACCTCCGGACCTGCCGGACGCCGTACCGGTGGTCCGTTTCATATCCTGCCCTGTATGGCGCTTTTGGCACGATGGTCGGACAGAATTTCCGAGGAAGGCGTAGAAATCGTCAAGGATTTCATGACCAAGGGGGTGATAGACCGGGGCAACACCGAAAACCACTGGCTTATGTACTATACCGGAAACCTGCTCGCTGCCGAACGATGGCCGGATGCGGAGATGTGGAACGGGCTTTCTTCCGCCGCCATGCGTGCCGAAGCGACGCGGTGGATTCTCGGCATCATCGACCGCACGGCGCGTTGCGGTCATCACGAATACGACTCGCCCCAGTACCATATCGAACACATGGTTTCGATGATTCTTCTGGCGGACCATGCAAACGATCCGCATACGCGAAGACAGGCCCGCCAAGTACTGGATCTTTTTGTGGCCGACATGGCGCTCGAACATTTTTACGGCACTTGGGCGGGCGGTCACAGCCGAGAGGGCTACCGCGAAAACACGTGGACGCGGACCGGCACTTCTCCTGTTCTCCACTATCTGTATTTTGGGGGCGAGGCGTTTGATCCGCGCTATCATACGCACGGGTTCGGCCTCATCGCCGCTACGGCGCATTACCGTCCGCCGGCGCTGTTTGCCGATATGGCGTGGGACCGTTCCACGCCGTATGTCGTCAGAAAGACGAAAGCGCCGCGCACCCTGTACCGATGTGTGGAGCGCGACCCCGATCCGGTGCGCAAATACACCTACATGAGCCGGTCTTTTGCACTCGGTACGACACAGACCGGCCTGCCTGGTCAGTACGGCGGTCCCATCGATCTGGTGTCATGGGATTTGAGTTGGCGAGGCCCCCGCAATCAAGCCAAGATCGTATGCAACCATCCGTATCGGCACGCCGACCGGTTTAGCGCCTTTCTGGTTCCCTATCCGCAACATGCCGGACGGCTGATCGCTACGGGAAAACCGTATCTTCAATGGAGCGACCGGTTGTTTGGCGCCTCGCCATACGAACGTCTGATGCAACACGAAGGTACAGCGATCGCCGCGTACCAGATTCCGGCGGATGACGAAACGCCTTTTGTCAATCTGTTTCTACCCAAAGGAACCGCCTATGTGGAGCAGGGCGGCTGGCTCATGGGCGACATGGGCGATTTCTACACCGCCTTATACCCCGTAGGCCCGTACACTTGGCATGAAATCCGAGAGGCAAACAATTCGAGCATCATGGTGGTGGGCGAAGGCGATCAGATCGACGGCTGGCTGTTGCGGATAGAGACGCGGCTGCCGGGGCTGATACTCGAAGCGGTGGAGGCGTCGGATGTGGCGTCGTTCGAGGATTTCCGCGTGCGGCGTGCGGCGCTTCAGCCCGATCTGAGCCGATGGGTCGAGGCGGGCCGTATTGCCATCGAGACGATTGTGGGGCATCGGTTGGAGATGTTTTACGACGGTCCGCATCGTATAGACGAAAAGGTGATCGACTATGCCGCGTATCCGCTGTACGACGCGCCCGGCGTAGAAGCCAAACTTTATACCGGAAAAATGACGTTCAGTCGTGGCGACGAGAAAGCGGAACTGGATTTTCGCGTCGATCCGTCGGCTCCGTTGCTTCCGATGCGGGTGATCGGGTAAGAAACGAAATCCCGATATCGTCCTTGCCGGGCAGTAACTATGAACCGTCTTTTTATCCTCTCATGGTTTTTGTTGGTCTGGTTTGCAGATGTCGGTTTTGCGCAGGATGCATCGGTCGATCTTGCCGGAGGGTTTACGCATGCCCCGGATGCAAGACGTCAAGCGCTTACCGGGGTCCGGATTCGTTTCGGAAGACTCATATTGCGTCCGGAAGCCCGCTATGCCGATAGCCGGGACCATGGCCCCATGGTCATTGCCGGAGTAACGGTCGGGTTTGCTCCAACGATGGGCGCTGCCCGTGTGCGGCCTTATTTGTTTACCTCTATCGGCTATGCGGTTGCGCCGGAAGAAGGGGATGAGTCGCCGTTGATCGGGGGTGGGTTGGGGATCGGAGTCGGGGGTGACGTTACGTTTTCGCAGAGGCGCGCTATGAGAGATTTACCGCACCAAGATACAGTTTCTACAACTCCAGTGGCAGCCGTGCTTGGCTTGGGTGGGTGATAGGCATCAGATTGGGCGATGGGTAAAGAGGGGGTCTTCGCTGCCATTCACCCTACGGAGTCAGGTCGTCCCACTCGACATCGGCACCCAGCCGTTGGAGATTTTCGACAAAGCGCGGGTGCGCCCGCTGGATCGACTCCGCTCCTTTGATAACGCTCGCGCCCGGAATACTGGCGGCGACCATGTACAGCGCCACCGCCGCCCGGATGATATACGGCGCCTCCACCACGGCCGGACGTAGCGGACGATTGCCAAAGACGATGATCCGGTGTGGGTCGCAGGTCACGACATGTGCGCCGTATTTGGTCAGTTCGGGAATCCACGAATACCCGCCGTCATAGACCTTGTTCCAGAACATCATTATCCCATCGACTCGGGTAGCCAGCGCGATCATGAGCGGCAGCAGGTCCACCGGAAAATACGGCCACGGGGCCGCTTCGATACGCGGCAGCAGGTTGGCCGTATAAGGCGCTTTTACCCGAAATGATTGATCCGGCCCGACGATTGCGGTATGGCCGTCGTATCGGACATGGACGCCGAGTTTGTCGAACGAGCGGTTTATAAGATCGAAATGATGAGGCAGTGCGGTCTCGACCTTTACCTCGCCGCCGGTGATCGCGCCAAGCGCCAGAAACGTGGTTATCTCGTGGTGATCGGGCGAAATCGACGTTTCCGTCCCGTGAAGCCGGTCCACCCCCCTGATCCGCAGTAGGCTCGACCCGACGCCTTCCACATCTGCCCCCATACGTATCAGAAACTGACACAGATCTTGTACATGCGGCTCGCTGGCTGCGTTGATAAGGGCCGACTCGCCTTCGGCCAGTGCGGCGGCCATCAAAAAATTTTCGGTCGTCGTCACCGACATGTAGTCCTGCCAGAGCCGCCCTCCTCGGTAACGTCCGGACATCGTCAGTCGTATAGGCTCTCCGGTGGAGACCGTCGCGCCGAAGACGTGTAGGGCTTCCAGATGCGGATCGAGTTCGCGCGAGCCGAGCGCGCACCCTTTGGTATTCGAACACTCGAGCGTTCCGACACGGCGGAGCAGGGCAGGAAGCAGCAACACGGCGGACCGCATGCCTTCCGGCAGCGCGACACCTTCCAGTGTATCGCGAAAATGGCTATGATCGACCCGGAGTACACCCTCTTCCCGGTCCCATTCGATTTGCGACCCCATCGTCTCAAAAAAATGCACCAGCTTCTGGACGTCCGTAATGTTCGGTACGTTGCGTAATATGACCGTCTCGTCGGTCAAAAGTGTCGCGCAAAAGATCGGCAACACCGCGTTTTTATTGCCCGACGGCGTGATACTTCCGGAAAGGGGCTTACCCCCGTGTACGCATAAACTGGCCATATAGCTTATAACTGTTCCGTCGTCTGTTTTTGTCTCTGTTCCGAGTCTCCCGCCAGATCGAACGCGCGTTCGGAACAGGTTTGACGCGCGTTTTCCAAGGCCGTCTGCGTGATCTTGACAAAATGGCTGCCCGGTTCCGTACTCCATAACCGGTTGTAGGCAGTCATCTCCTCGTCCGAAACGTCCCGAAAGACAAACAGTGCATCGATCAGAAAAGTGGCGGTCAGTCCCTCGCTCAACTGCGCCTCCATGGTGGCGAGCGTAATTTCCAGCACATCCACATCGATCGAATCTTATTTCAAGATAGTCGGAACAAGGGTCAAATACGTTCGCATCGTATTGGCTACCAGAGCGGAGGCCGTTTCCATCTTGCCGGTCACCGAACCGCATTCCTGCATCAATTCCAGACGGGTGTCGGACGGTGGTTCCCGTTCCAGTCGAGTGGCAAACGCCTCACGCGCCGCCTCCGCCTCGCGCGTCCTTGCGGCCCGCTCCAGCGTGCGCATTCTGTCCGCCGTCGGTGTGTCGAGATTTTTTAGCAGTGCGGCGGAGGCGTCCGGACTATAGCTGGCCATCAAACGCGACCGGATTTCGGAGAGAATATACTCTGCATCGTATGCTTTGAGCAGGATATCGGCAAGCTGCCGCTGCTGGACATCCGTAAAAATCTTTTGGGGTTCGGACGTTTCTTCGCGTATATGATCGGGAAGCTGCAGGATCTCCTCGCGAAGCCCCGACATTTCCAACAGCCTGTCGATCCGGCGTTCCGGCGTTGCGGCCTGTCTACCGCAACCGGCAAGCGCAAGCATGAGAACACAAAAAAAAGCATCCGTCCGAATGAGTTCATATTCGTCTATATGGCGTTTCCGGCCTTTATAAGTCAAGACATTCTACCCTTGGTAAAGAACAGACATTACATTGAAGCCTCCCACGCAGCCTTCCGAAGGCAGCTTTACGCCTTCCACCTGCGGGGAGTCTTCGACAGTAAAATATTTTGATTGTTTGGAGTGAGCTCGTTTACCTTGCAGCCATTGCTGCGCAATGGCTGCAAGGTATGCACTCGCTGTTCTGTTCATTAGTCCATTGACATTTCCTATCTTTCGGAGGCGCTGTGCATATTCTCCTTACCAACGACGACAGTCATCGCTCCCCTTTGCTCTCCCTTTTGCTCGAGTATCTCAAAACCCTCGGCGACGTCACCATTGTCGTTCCTATGGAGGAACAAAGCTGGACGGGAAAGAGCATGACTCGTTTTCGTCCCCTGTATGTGGATGAAATCCTGCTGAATGGCACGCGTGCCTTTTGCGTAGATGGAACACCGGCGGATTGCGTCAATCTGGGTCTGCATCATCTGGTTCCCCAAAAACCGGACATTGTGGTTTCGGGTATCAATATCGGACGCAATACGGGGGTGGGTTTCGCCCTATCGTCGGGAACGGTGGGCGCGTGTTTGGAAGGCAACATCGCAGGAATACCGGGGATCGCCATTTCTCAAGATCTGGAGCATGAGGTCTATATGCACTGGGGTGGCCACCGGTCTTTTCTGCCGGAGACGGTCGAGCGACTCGGAACCGGTCTTGTCCCTCTGTTGCCCCGTCTTGTGGATCATCTGCTGAGCGGTCGTCTGGAGCCGTTTGTCACATGGAACGTCAACCTGCCGGTCGATCTTTCGCCCGACTGCCCGCTGGTCCACACCGTTTTGGGACATTCGTTTTACGATTCGTGTTTTGAAAAACAGGGCGCCCGGTATCGGCACAATTTGAAGGTTTACCATGCCGACGAACGCCCTATGTCTGACGGGGTAGTCATTCGAGAGGGAAAAGCAAGCTTGACTCGGATCGACATGAGAGATTTAGGACAACAGATCGAAGGATAAATATCCCGTATATCGCGTAATCCGGGGGTGTAACGTTCCGTTTCGGTTCCACGGGCGATCCAGCAACGCTACCGGTGTCGCCATGCTGTAGGCAAGAAACGTCGCCATGTCGAGCGAATCTTCTATGGCCAGACGAAATCGGCGGTTGGAAAATTCTTCAAGCGAAACCGCCCGACGGTCCATAACAAATCGACGATATTTATCGACGACGACAAACTCGTGGTACGCGACCCTGTGCCTATCGAGCCATGCGACGGATGCCTCGATGGCGCGGGTGGGGCGGCCCGTGACGACGGCGATCTCAACCCCCCTCGATGTCCATTGTCTCAGCGTTTCGATGTTTTCTCCGATAGGCGGAATCTTGAGCAGTTCCTCCGACGAGTGAAACATTCCGAAAACCGTATCGAGTTCTTCTCGGCTCAACCCACAGGACACGCCAAGATCGAAAGTCGAAAGCGACTCATAGGCGACGCACCGACCCAACCGCCGCTCGACCAACCTCAGAAACGCCCGTGTTGAATGACAGAGCACATCATCCATATCGACATAGACGGCGTGGGCATCCATGAGATCGGGGGTCATGGGCTTATTTCAGCAACGTCATACGGTACGTCGCGGAAAAACCCGTATCCGTGACGATCCGATACAAATAAAGACCGCTCGATACGTTTCGTCCTTTCCCGTCTATCCCGTCCCAAGCTACCCGGTATCTCCCCACCGTTTGTACACCGTCCACCAAACGGATCACCTCCTGTCCGAGTATGTTGTATACGATCAGCCGTACATGCGTCCGGCGCGGCAGATCATAGGAGATTTCCGTAGACGGGTTGAAGGGGTTGGGGCGATTCTGTTTCGCAAACACGACGGGTGGAGCGGAAACCCGGCGTGACGTTCCCGACAGACGAACGGCGACCGCCCCACCTTGACCGGCGGCCAGTATGGCCTCTTCGATCCGCACTTCGGCATTTTCCACTTCGGGGTCGATTTCTATGGGCAGATACAGCAACGGACTTTGACCTGTCCGGACAACGCGGCCTTCGAGGCTGTAGACCAACAGGGTCAGTCTTCCTTCTCGGTTCGCGTACTCCATCTTCATGTCGGCCAGACGCTCGCCCGGTTCAGGCCCAAGAAATCGTATCCCCTTTTCCGGATAGCGTATCCCGATCTGCACACCAGCAAGATTTCCCTCGTTCCGTACAAACACCGGAATCCTCAGTCGTCCGTCTTCCCCGTTTTGCTCCTCTCCCAAGGTCACCTCCGCTACAGCCGCGTCACCCGCTACCGGGCGAGTCACCAACCCCAGAATCCGATGGATCACGGCGATTACGTCCAACACATCTAACTTATTATCTGAAAAAAGGTTAGATCGGAAAAAAGGCTGGGTTTCGGGTATGGGAGCCGTCTGGCGTCCGAGGATAACGTTAACAAGCAAGACGACGTCTCGTACGTTGATGACGCCATCACCATTGACATCCCCGACCGACTGCCCGATCGCCTGTACAATCACATCGAATACCGGCGTGGATGGATCACTGCTCGAAATGGAAAGTGTATCCCTAACTGCGCCGATGTCCGGCGGTTCAAACGTAATCGCAACTTTACCGGTGTCACCGGGAGCGAGCGTGAGCGTCACATCCGGAACCCCGAACAGCGGGCTGTCTTCTATACCGGTGACGTGAAGACTTTCCGCTCCTGTGTTGACGATCCACAAAGTATCCGAGATCGTCGTTCCAAGCACCGCTCCACCCATGTCGAGCGTCGCAGGTAATACCGTAATCTCCGGTTTATCGGAATCGGCATGGATGACGACATGCACCGTCGCGGTAGACGTGGAAATCGTGTCGCCTATCGTATAGGTAAACGTATCGACTCCATTGAAGTTCGGGGCGGGCGTGTAGGTAACGGTCGTGTCCCCCGGATCAATAGATACCATCCCATGCATACCCTGTGTAACTTCCTTGATCTTCAAAGGGTTCGTGGTAAAGTTATTGTCGTTTTGCCCGGGAAAAAGGGTCACCGCTTCGTCTTCGTCCGTTTCAAGATCGTCGTCTATCGCTTCCAAGGTGGACAGCCAATCTACGATAAATCCGCCGGTAGCGGTCGTAAACCCACTCCCATCGCGGGGCGTGGCGTTTAGCAGGGTGATATGCGCCGGGGTTCCGCCGTTTGTATCGTTAGCGACAAGATATTTGCCAGAGGTAGGAACGACCTGAAACTTCAACCCCGTAAACGTCGCATCCAATGCAGTGTGATTGATCGTAAACGCCGCACCCGCCGGAGAGTAGTTTCTGAATACGACACGGTCGAACCGCGTGATCGTTCCTCCGTTGATCGTAAGAACAACATTGTCCAATGTCATGCGACCCACATTTACACCCGTGGTCGTGATGGTACGACCGTTTCCGAAAATCGTCGGTGCAACGGCTCCGGACGTAATCATCTGTCCCGTGATCACCATATTGCTGTTCAGTATGATGCCGCCCGGCGAATCGTTTTCAAATGCCACATTCTTGAAAAAGGCGTTGTTTACACCCGGAGAACTGAACGTCACCGTCTGAGGGTTCACCCCCACAAACTCAAACCGCGCACCCGGTGTGCCCGGCTGTATCGTCGCTCCGTTGAAATCCTCGGTAAAATTGCCATGTAGACGGATCACACCCTCGGTCAACGTGTTACGCGCGCTCGAAACAGCACGTTGCCAAACACCGTCAACGTATCGGCGCTGTTGGTCAAAATCAGATGAGGAGCCGACGAGGAGTTCGCCTCCACCGTAAGGTTGCCCTTCATTCTCAAATCATGACCGTTCAGCGTAAGCGAAGTGTTCGCCGCGATAAACAGGTGGTTGGTAGACGACTCGAGCGTAAACCCCTCGATCATCGTCACAGACCCGTTGATCCGGGTGTTGACCACATTGTACGTCCCCTCGTCGATATCCGGCAGACGAACGCTAAAGTAGACCTCGCTTGTGCCCGTCTGTGTAAGCACCGCGTCCTCTTCGAGTTTTAGCTGACCCTTGATAAACACATCGGTCGCCAACGTAACCCCTGCCGTATTGAAAATGGCCACATTCTTGAAAAAGGCGTTGTTTACACCCGGAGAACTGAACGTCACCGTCTGGGGGTTCACCCCCACAAACTCAAACCGCGTACCCGGTGTACCCGGCTGTATCGTCGCTCCGTTGAAATCCTCGGTAAAATTGCCATGTAGACGGATCACAGCCTCGGTCAACGTGTTACGCCCTCGAAACAGCACGTTGCCAAACACCGTCAACGTATCGGCGCTGTTGGTCAAAATCAGATGGGGAGCCGAGGAGGAGTTCGCCTCCACCGTAAGGTTGCCAAGTACCGTAAGCGTATGGCCTCCCAGCGTAAGCGAAACCCCAGCCCGGATGGTTACATTATTAAACGTTTGATCGGAACTTAGTGTAAGGGGGCTTGTAACGACCAGATCTCCCTGCGCGTGTGACGTACTGCCGGAGAACAGGACAAAAACCGCGCAGAAAAGCCACAGAAACACGCCGATAGTACGCATATCGTTCTCCTTGAAAGCGAATCGAGCGTTTTGGTATGGCCGGATAGCTTTTTAGAGCCTATCGGATAGGCTCTTATCCTTTTACTACGATATTGAGTAGACGATTGGGTACAAAGATGACTTTGATCACCTCGCCGGTTTCGGTCCACGACCGTACACGCTCGCTGGCAAAGGCGGCCTGCTCGACCCTTTGTTGATCCGCATTCGGTGGCAGCAAAACCTGATCGCGCACCTTACCGTTTATCTGCACCACATAGGGGATGGTTTCCTCCACGATCAGTGTTTCGTCGTACGCGGGCCATGCGGCGTCGCAGATCAACCCTTTTTCTCCCATCCGGCTCCACAGCTCTTGCGTGATAAACGGGGCAAACGGGCTGGCCAGTTGCAGGAGACGGACAAGCGCGGCCCGATGGTGGGTTTCGTGATCCTGAAGACCGTTGAGTAGTTCCATCAAACGGGCGATGGCGGTGTTATACTGAAGCGTTTGGAGGTCTTCGGTTACGTCTTTGGTTTTTCGGTGGAGCAGGGTCAACAGACGGCGGTCGGTGATTTGGGCGTCCGAAAAGGCGGTCTGCGTACCATAGCGCCACAGACGGTCGTAAAATCGGCGTACGCCGTTGATCCCTGAATCACGGAAATCCCCGCCTTCCTGATAGGGTCCGAGAAACATCAGGTATGTGCGGAAGGTGTCGGCCCCATACGCTTCGAGATACTGATCGGGATTGACGACATTGCCTTTGGATTTGCTCATCTTGGCGCCGTCTTTGATCAGCAGACCGTGCGCGCGGAACTTTTGGAATGGCTCTTCAAACGAAACGAGTCCCATGTCTTTCAGTGCCATGGTGATAAACCGGGTGTACATCAGATGTAGTACCGCATGTTCGTTGCCCCCGATGTACATGTTGACCGGGAGCCATTTCTCGGTCAATTCCAGATCGAACACCACGTCGTTGCAATCCGCGCTCGGATACCGGAAGAAATACCATGCCGAGTCGAGAAAGTTGTCGTTTACATCGGTTTCGCGCTCTGCCGGACCGCCGCACGTTGGGCAGGTGGTTTTTACGAATGCGGGGTCGCGTCCCAACGGGCTTTTTCCGGAGCCATCGGGTTTGAAGTCTTTGAGATACGGCAGAACCACAGGTAGCTGCTCATCGGGGGTGGGTACGACGCCGCAAGCCGCGCAGTATATCATCGGGATCTGCGGTCCCCAGTACCGCTGTCGGCTGATACACCAGTCGCGCAATCGGTAGTTGATCTTGCGTGTTCCGACGCCGCGTTCTTCCAGATAGTCGATGACGCGAGTTTTGGCTTCCGTGCTGTTCACGCCGTCGAACAGACCGCTGTTAACCATCGTGCCTTCGCCGACAAAGGCTTCGGACAGCGGCGCATCTGCATCTGAATCGGCGATCACCCGGACGATCGACAGACCGAATTTTACGGCAAACTCGAAATCGCGTGCATCGTGCGCCGGAACCGCCATGATGGCTCCGGTTCCGTAAGTGATCAGCACATAGTCGGACACCCACACCGGTATATGTTTTCCGTTGACCGGGTTGACGGCGTACGCGCCGGTAAATACACCGGTTTTGGCCTGTGTGGCGTCTTCGCGTTCCACGGTCGATTTGCGTCCGGAGGACTGGACGTACGCCTCCACTTCGGCGCGACAGTCCGGCACGACGATTTCGGCCATCAACGGGTGTTCCGGAGCGAGCACCATGTAAGTCGCCCCCCACAGCGTATCCGGTCGGGTGGTAAAGACACGGAGTTTGTCCGGATGGCCGACCAAGGGAAAATCCACCTCCGCCCCTTCGCTTTGTCCCATCCAGCGCTCCTGGGCGTTTTTGGTGATATCCGACCAGTCAATCCACGAGAGGTTGTCAAGCAGACGCTGGGTATAGGCCGTGATCCGGAAAAACCACTGCCGCATGTTGCGTTGTTCAACGACGCTGCCGCACCGTTCGCATTCGCCGTTTTCGGCCTGCTCGGCGGCCAGCACGGTGTTGCACGAAGGGCACCAGTTGACCGGTGCGTCTTTCTGATAAGCCAGTCCGGCGTTGAAAAGCCGGATAAACAGCCACTGCGTCCATTTGTAGTACGCCGGATCGGTGGTGTTGACCTGATGACTCCAGTCGAACATCGCGCCGAGTCGCTGAAGTTGGGCGGTAAAATTGCGGACATTGCTCGGAATCAGCTCTGACGGGTGGGTATCGGTTTTGATCGCAAAGTTTTCCGAATGAATGCCAAAGGCATCAAACCCCATCGGCTCGAATACGTCGTAGCCGCACGAACGCATAAATCGGGCGTGGATGTCGCTGCCGACAAAGGCAAATACATTGCCTACGTGCAGTCCCTCGGCGGACGGGTACGGAAACATCATGAGGTTGTAATACGGTTTGGGGGCTGTCCTGAGATCGGTCCGGAACGTCCCGGTCTCTGTCCAGTGTTGGGTCCATTTGGTTTCGATGCTTCGGTGCTCGAACTTCTCCATGATGATAGATCCTCTGATGTGCTCGATGCGCTGGATAAGACCGGAAGAATAAAAACAAACCCACCCTGAAGCCATACCACAAATCGTGGCGTATGGTTCCATAGTTCAACTTGGCCGTTTAATTCCCATCCCGCAATCTAACCACAATACCGGATGCAGACAAGAAGGAACAAGAGCGGGGTATCCTGAGCACGAAACAAAAGAGACAAGACGACGTTCCCATACGTCCGCTCGGCACAACGAATCCACTTCCCGTGAAATCCGCTTGTCCCCGGCAAAACGATTTTCTATGTTTAGACCGATAGGTTTAGACCGACCTGGTTTTCGCAACATCATCAACCCCGTCGGTTTTTTCATCCTTCCTACTTCCTCGGACTTGCTCATGCGTCATGTCGCCATCTACTTGTACGATGAGGTCGAAGTGCTCGATTTTGCCGGACCGTTCGAGGTGTTTTCCACCGCCTCGCGGGTATACGAACGTCTTTACCCCGGTCGCGAGCCTCCGTTTCGGGTATTTACCGTCGCCCGGACGCCTGCTCTGGTGCAGGCAAGAGGCGGATTGCTTGTAACACCGGCGTACACGTTCGCCGATCATCCCCCCATCGACTTACTGCTGGTTCCCGGCGGTGTCGTAACCACCGAAATCGAACGGACCGAGGTGGTGGCATGGGTTAAAAACTGCGTAGCCCGTACCGAACTTGCTGCTTCGGTCTGTACCGGATCGTTTATCCTCGGCAAAGCCGGTCTGCTCGCAAACAAACGGGCGACGACACACTGGGAGGACATAACGGACCTGCGTGCATTGCTGCCCGATACCCATGTATTGGAAAATATCCGCTATGTCGATGAAGGAAAGGTCGTCACCTCCGCCGGAATTTCGGCGGGGCTGGACATGAGTCTGTATCTGATAGCCCGGCTGGCCGGCAGGGAACTTGCCGTTCGCACCGCGCGCCAGATGGACTACGACTGGAAAGAAACGTCTTGAGCGACGATCTCGATTTTCTTCCATCGCACGAACCGACCGACATACCCGGTTTTCACGCCTACAGCGACCAAGTCGGTCTTGCGCCCGGTGAAACGTTTCGCATCCGTGTATCGAACGACGGCCCCGTGACCTGTACGATTCTGCGGTACGACGGCCCATCCGTCGCATCGGCTACACCCATCGAAACGCTGCCGCCGATCTCCGCGCATCTTTATCCCCTCCACCGCGGCAGCTATGTGTATGTCGAACGCGGAATAGCCGTTTGCGCACCGTTTACCGTCGAGGTGTGGTTCCGCACGATTGCGGATGCGCCGCTGAGTGGGCTGATAGGGCAAACGGGGTTCTGTCTTGCTCTGACCCAAGACAATCGTCCGATATTCCGGTTTGGCGGTTCGGCGGATCGGGTCGAAGTCCACGGCCCCCCGCTTCCGCTCAAAACATGGCATCATGTCGTAGGGTTTTTTGACGGCGCTCGGATCGCTCTGTATATAGATGGCCGATTAGCGGGTAGCGCACGGACACCGCCCGGTGTATCGCTTCCTGCCGAGCCGCTCCGACTTGGCGCACTGCCGGACGACCAAGGACGGACGACTGCGCTGTTTACGGGCGACTTGTGCGCGCCGGGTCTCTATGCGGGTCTGTTTTCCGCCCGCCGGATTGCATCCCGGTTTTGGAACAAAACGCTCCGTCGCGCCCCACACGCACTTGGATATTGGAAGTTCGACGCGCTTCAGGGGCGTCCGTACCGTGATGTTTCGGGAAACGGTCGACACGGAAGACCTGTAAACTATCCGATCCGCATGGTTCCCGGTCCGCGTCGCACCACAGATAGCGATTGGTCCACCTATGACCCTACCAGCGACCCGGATTTTGGTCACGCCATCCGGTTAATGGCCGACGCCGTTGTAGACTGCCGATGGCCGGTCGCTGCCGAATGGCAAGCACCTGTTGATTTGCGTTCCGGTCAGTATGGGGTGTGTGTGACCGATGGCGCAGGCGCATCGCGTCATGTCCACTTTGTCGTGCGTCCGTCCAGACCGTCTGCAAAACTGATGTGTCTTTCGACTACCGGCACCCGAATCGCCTACAATTTCAAACCGTTCGACAATCCGGCGTTCGACTACGGCGCGTATTATCCGCATCCAAACTATCCCATGATGATGGGAGAAATGCTCGGTGTGCGCCGGCCCGCTACAGGAGACGAGTGGGAGACATACACTGTCGATTTCGAATTGCCGTTTTACGCTTGGCTCGATGCAAAAGACCTCGCCTACGACCTGTATACGGAATGGGACGTGGAAGCGGAACCTGCGCTTATGGATCGTTATACGGCGGTCGCCTTTGCGGGTCACAGCGAATACTGGACGCGGGCGCGCTTCGAGCGGCTTCAGGCGTTTGTACGCCGGGGCGGGCATGTGCTGTCGATGTCCGGCAACACCGCCTACTGGCGCGTCAGCCTCGATCTTGAAAACGGAGTGATGGAGGTTCGCAAGCACTCCCGTGTGCCCATGCCCGCCACACCTACACCTAGCACGACGTGCGATCCGCTGGCGAATGCAGCGCACTGGCATCAACTCGATCATCTTCCCGGCGCGACAATGCGCGAAGCGGGGTGGCCCGAATCGTCGCTGCTTGGCGTCATGTCCAACGGATGGACCGATCCGCCGATGCCCGGCCCACGCGCCGGATACCGAGTGCTGACACCCGACCACCCGGTATTTCATACCCCGCGCCCGATACACACGGTCTTCCCGTTTGCCCAAGACGCCGCCGGATACGAGACGGATATTAGCGTGCGCACCATGCTGGAACGTTGCGGCGGTCCAAAACGCCCACAGTACCCGACGCGTGACGGCCACGCGATACCCGACCTTTCCGTTTCGTTTGATGCGGGGCTTACGGTTTTGGCGCGGGCGGTCCTGCCAAAGTCCGTCGTACTCGACTACGACAGCAACTGGTTCGAAGGCGAGATGGCGGGTGAGATGACGTTGTGGGAGCGCCCCGGCTGTGGTATCGTCTTCTGCGCCGGGAGCGTGCTGTCGTCCGACGTGCTGAACCGTGACGAAAATTTCTCGAACCTGATTCTCAACGTGCTAAACCGAATGGGTGTAAAGACAAAGTTTGAATGGTGAAGAAAGCGCAAAAGATAAAACCGTTCCAGCCATGAGGGGTATTGCCTATGACCACGCCTGCCGACCCCGTCATCCGACAGCAGATCGAGTACTACCGCCAGCGCGCGCCGGAATACGACGAGTGGTTTCTGCGTCAGGGACGCTATGACCGCGGACCGAAATCGAACCGGCAGTGGTTTGACGCGGTAGAAATCGTTCGCTGCAGCCTCGACGTTTTCGCGCCAGCAGGCCACGTCCTCGAACTCGCGCCGGGGACCGGGTTGTGGACCGAGCGACTTCTTCCTCATGCCCGGCGTATCACGGCCGTCGACGCCTCACCGGAAATGATCGCGCTCAACCGATCTCGTCTGCGGTCGGACCGGGTGGAATATATCCAGGCCGATCTGTTCGCATGGCAGCCACAACAGACTTACGATACGGTATTTTTCAGTTTCTGGTTGTCGCATGTGCCCCCGGAGCATTTCGAAGCGTTTTGGGGGATGGTCCGGTCCTGTCTTGCCAAAACGAGCCGGGTGTTTTTTGTGGATTCGCTCTACCAACCGGATATGACGGCACGTGATCACCGATTGGGCGAACCGGAAGAAACAACCACGGTGCGTCGGCTCAACGACGGGCGGGCCTTCCAGATCGTCAAGGTGTTCTACGATCCGCCGGCGCTCCAACAACGCCTGACAAATCTCGGATGGAAAATCACCGTCTCCAGCGCCGGGGAGTGTTTTCTGTTTGGCAAGAGTAGTGTTTGATGTTAAACCCGCTTTCCTATCATCCCGCTTGACATGATCTCATATAATAATTACGATGTAATTACATATCTGGTTGGCTATGACTATCGAGGAGACGTTTATGAAAGCGCGTATCATTCGTATCGGGAATTCCCACGGCATCCGGATTCCCAAGTCGGTCCTAGATCAAACCGGTCTTTCCGGGGAAGTCGAATTAGAGGTTCGGGATCATACGCTCACAATTCATCCGGTCGCAAAGACACGCGCCCGCTGGGACGAAGCATTCCAGGAGATGTCCCGACGTGGGGATGATCGACCTCTCGATCCGGATCTGACCGGGGCAACAGCGTGGGACCGGGAAGACTGGCAGTGGTAATCCACCGATTCGATATCTATATGGTCGATCTCGATCCTGCCACGGGGTCGGAGATTCGGAAGACACGCCCGGCGGTGATCGTTTCCCCGGATGAAATGAATCGACATATCCGAACCGTGATTATAGCCCCGATGACCACGGAAGGACAAAATTATCCTACACGCATTCCGTGTGTTTTCATGGACAAATCGGGTGAGATTGTATTGGATCAAATCCGCACGGTCGATAAATCGCGGCTTACCCGATTGCTTGGCCGTCTTGAAGAATCAACGCAATCTTTTGTCCTGCAAAGACTCCGAGAACTGTTTGACCCGTGATGCACAAGTCCATGTTCCCTTTACCTGAACCGGCTCAAACGGAGCCTCACCTGCACCAGATTCTAAAAAAATGACCAAGAGAAGGCTCAAGGACGAAAAGAGCGCAAGGGGGTGTTATGAAACCGTTTCAGCTTACGGATGAACTTGTCGTGCAGTTTGACCGGGACGGCTACATCCTCGTGGAAAACCTGTTTGACAAAGAGGAGATGGACCTTTTGCTCAAAATCGGCAAGGCGGATCAGGAGAAGGCGGACATCGTCCACGCCGCTAAAGACGCCGAAGGCCGCGAGAGCAAGCTATGGTTGGTTTCGGATATCGACCGGCAGGACATCTACAACGGATTCTGTCATTGTCGGCGTATCGTGGATACCATGGAGCGGCTGATGGAAGACGAGGTGTATCTGTATCATTACAAAATGATGGTAAAAGAACCGCGTGTCGGGGGGGCGTGGGAATGGCATCAGGATTATGGGTACTGGTATCACAACGAATGTCTGTATCCCGACATGGCCAGTTGCTATATCGCGGTGGACCGAGCGTACAGGGGCAACGGGTGTCTGCAGGTGCTGCGTGGTTCGCACCGTATGGGCCGTATCGAACATGGACGATTCGGCACGCAGACCGGCGCCGATCCGGGCCGTGTCGAACTGGCGATGGAGCATTTAGACCTTGTCTATTGCGAGATGTCGCCCGGATCGGCCCTGTTTTTCCATGCCAACCTGTTGCATCGTTCCGACCCCAACACCAGCGATGATCCGCGATGGAGCCTTATCTGCTGTTATAACACGAAACACAATCCGTGCAAGGACCGGGTGGGGCATCCGAGCTATGTGCCGCTGGAGAAGTGGGACGACAGCCGGATCAAGGAATTCGGCCGTCGGCAGTGGACGGAGATGACGGTCCCGGCGTAGGGGCGAGGGGTTGCTGTGACGAAAATACGGATCGAGAACAGGGTACATTTTTCGTCTATGGGACTGTATCCTCTTGTTGTTTAGCATCTGGTCCGGCTCTGCGGAAGGGCGCTGGCCCGCGGGGCAAGGCTCTGGGTCTGCAAAGCGTGTCTTGGCCTCTCAAAACCAGCGTCGCCAGAGCCTCCGGTCCTCGGAGCGGTTTGGAGACGTCTTAGCCACGTAGATGGTAGGCGAGGTATTGCCGATCTGATCCACGCGCCATGCGCGGTAACCCTCCCGATTGGGTTCGAGCGATTCGCCCCGGATACGGCCTTTCCATATCTGGTTGAGCACGCTGTGCCAGAGAAAAGCGCCGCCGAGGTCTTCGACCAGCACCCGTTCGGCCTCGTGGTACAACCCCATCCGCCGTTCGGCATCCCCTACCACGGCTCCGGCCTGCCGCATAAGCCGGTCAAACAGAGAACTCGACCACGTATGTCGTCCGCCCGACATCCACAGGTTCATCAACGCCGTCGGATCGACATAGTCGAACCCGAACCGAACGAGTCCGAGTTGAAGCGTATGTCGGTTGAGCGCTTCCATAAACGTTTTTACCTCCATCACCCGCATTTCCACTTCGATGTTCAGGTTTTGCCGAAGCATCGCTTGGATGGCTTCGCCCGCGTCGTTGACGGGTTTTGAGTCCGCACGCACCCAGAGTTCCACACTAGGGAAACCGCGTCCCTGTGGATACCCCGCTTCGGCAAGGCGACGGCGCGCCCGTTCGGGATCGTATGCCTGAAAGCTCTTGAGCGTCTCCGGACGAGCGGCGGGAAAACCGGCAGGAAGCATCGTATGCGCCGGAACGGCAAACCCCTGAAGCGCGGATCGCGTAAGCGCCTCGCGGTCGATAGCATGACTAAAGGCTTGGCGGATGCGTATGTCCGAAAATATCCCACTCTCTGTATTCATGGTTAGATAATAGGTGGCAAAGTCCGTAAACGAATGCAGTTCGCCTGCCATCACAGGATCGGACGCGATCCGGCCTCGTTCCGCCTGGCTTAGAATGTCGGCGTAGTCTACTTCGTCGGCTTCGTAGGCGGCAAGAATGGGCGGACGCGCCGACAGCGCGTAGAGCTTGGCGACCAGGGCCTCCATATACGGTTTTGCCGGGCCGTTGTACTGGGGATTGGCTTTGAGTACGATACGGTTTCCCTTTGTCCAGTCGGCCAGATAAAACGGCCCGCTTGCAATCGAGGTTTCCGGTCGCGTGGACCAGGCGTCTCCGTGTTTTTCGACCGCTTGACGTGGCGAAACCCAACTGTCGATGAGCAGTTGGGGCAGATAGGCGCACACCTGCTCGGTTTCGACCGCAAGCGTATAGTCGTCGACGGTACGGACGCCAAGCGAGTCTACAGGCATTTTTCCCGTGACGACCGAGGCCCAGTTTCGGATGGGACGGTAGTACCACTCTACATCGTAGGCGTTTTTGGGGTCGGCTCCGCGCCGGAAGGTATACACGTAGTCGTGCGCGGTCAGGGGGCGTCCATCGGAGAAAACCAGCCCGCGCCGGATGTAAAAATACCAGATACGTCCGTCGCTGGATGCCGACCATTGTTCCGCTGCAGCGGGCAACAGATTGAAATCCTTATCCATCCGGAGCAACGGCTCAGCGATGATGGTGTTACCGTATACCCCTTTGTAGATGGTTCGGAACCATTCCATAAAATGGTTGTCCGGCTGGAAGCTGCGAAACACCTGTTCGGACGGTGGAGCGGCGTCTGATGGGAGCATGACGCCGATCGAGTTGACATAGCGCGGCGGGACCGCCGGTTGAGGCACGGCCGTCAGCCATACCGCGTTGCCGAAACAGACGCAGAGGGTCAGAAAAACGAGCAAAGCGCGATGATAAGGGGGCATGAGACACCGCCTGAAAGGGATAAGACAAGGGGGTTTGCCCAAATATACACGCCCTTTGATCAAGCGACAAGCCGGATGGTTTTCTGCTTGCCCCGTCGAAAGCGAAATAGTACCATGTATCGGGCGGATTGGAACCTACGTAATACCCACAAGCGGTGCAATAGACGTACGACCGGATTGCAAACCTTCCGTTTATGGAGGAGCAATGGTGGTTTCAGGTGTAAAAGCGCTTACTTTTGATATTTTCGGCACGGTATTCGACTGGCGGACGACGATTATCGGTGAAGGCGCGCGACTCGAACGGGAAAAGGGTATCCGGATCGACTGGCCGAATTTTTCCGACGCATGGCGCGGCGGTTACGAACCCGCCATGCACCGCGTACGGACCGGCGAACTGTCTTGGCTCAACATCGACCGATTGCACCGGATCATACTTGACGAACTCCTGGTCCGGTTTGGCATCGAGGGGCTAAACGAGACGGAGAAAGACCATCTCAACCGGGTATGGCACCGCCTGATTCCATGGCCGGACGCGCTACCG
>VGJU01000005.1 GCA_016867335.1 Candidatus Zixiibacteriota bacterium
GATAAACCGCATACGACCGCCTTTTGCCGCACGGTCGTTCGCCCGTTTTTTGCTCCACGATCTACTCGTACAGGTGCTTATGGTCTGGGACCCCAGACCGGCGTGAAGTTGTTCCCCTGCGTGACGATACGTCGGACCTCCGAACCGTCCCAGTTCATAATATACAAATTGTAGCGCCCGTTGTTGTCGCGGTCCGAACTAAACAAAATCTGAAGACCATCGGGCGACCACGTCGGATTTTCATTGTTGCCCTGTACACCCCCAATGCCGGTCAGTTTCATCAGATTCCGGCCTTCCGCGTCGCAGGTGTAAATGTTGAATATCCGTTCCAATCCTCTGGAAGTTCGTAACGTATCGCCCGCCACAAAGGCAATCCGGTCTCCGCGCGGCGACCATGCAGGCGAAGCGTTGTATTTGCCTTCGAAGGTAATCCGTCGGTCGTCCGTTCCATCGGTATTGATGACATACAGATGTCGGTCATCGGTACGGTCGGACATATACACGACCCGGTTGCAGCGCGGCGACCACGAAGGTTCCACCGAGATGCCGTAACTCAACACGAGCGGCTGAAGATCGCCACCATCCGGACGGCTTGTAAACAACCGTGAGATGCCGTCTACGACCAGACCGAACACCAGTCGCTTCCCATCCGGCGACCAGCGAGGTGACAGCGTCGTCTGACGGGAAAACGAGTTTTTCGACGTTTTGCCTGTCTGAAGATCGAGGACGTACATCTCGTGTGGACCGTCCCGGTAAGACGTATACACGATCTTGCTGCCATCGGGCGACCAGTTAGGAGAGTATTTTCTCGACCCGTCGTTGGTCAGTTGCAATACGTTGAACCCGTCGTAATCCGCCATAAATACTTCAGGGGCGCCGGTCCGGTCGGAAATAAACGCCACGCGGCTCTGCGCGATACCCCGCTCGCCGGTCATCTGCAACACGATGTCGTCAGCCATGCGATGGACGACGCGGCGCAGGGTAAGCTCGATGGCGGCGTACCCCTTTGTCGTGATTATCCGCCGAGTGCGGACATCTGTCAAGCGCAGGGTGATTTCGATCTGGCGGTCTTTGGTCTCGAATTCTCCCGATACGAGTACTTGTGCCGAAAGTTTGCGCAACAACTCCATGTCAGGCATGCCATTGGCATCCGAAAATACTGTCACCGAGCGGCCCATACTGTCGCGTACCGCAGCCCTGAGGTCAATGATGGAAAACACGCTGGACCATTTGAGGTCTTTTGCCAGTACGCTGTTGATCGAGTCGCGTATCGCGGGATGAAGCACGCCTGCGCTTTTTTCCGTGATCGGCTGAAAAGCGATCGTCATACGCGGGGCGATTTTGGCTTGGACGGTCAGCCGGACTTCGTCTTGTGCATGGACATCCCCGACAACAGAAACGAGAAGCATCGAAAACGCCACGACGGCGATTTGGCACGGAAAACGGTAAAATGCGGTCATGACAGATCCGGATTTATGGTTGGTACTCGAAGGTAAAATGCACACCGAGATAGTCCCGGTCGTATTCGGTTGGCAACGGTGGCAACGGATTGGCAGCTTCCAGCGCCCGTTGTGACGACAGATCAAAAACGGGATTGGTCGAGCTTTGCGTCAGCGTGGTCGCGTATACTTTTCCGTTTTTGTCGATGCGAAAATAAATCATCGCCTGCAACGGTCCTGCCCCGGGGATACGGGGTATGACGAAATTTTCCTGTATTTTACGATGAATCGCCGCCAGATAGTACGGATACTGGAACGTTTCCACGTCCAGCCGGACACCGGGCATGGCAGTTTCGAACGATGCGGGCGTGGCCGGTCCTTTTTTCGGTGCTTCGGCGACTTTTTTCAACGTACGTTCAAGCGCCATGTCGGCCTTTTCTTCGGGTGCGGCGGCCTCTTTGCGCGTAACTATCCGGTACGGTTCGTCCAGCGCCGGAAGCTGTTTGAACGCCGTTACCCGAGCGGATACCAAATCTACCTCGTACACCGGAGCACCGGAAAGCGTCGCCGACCCGGTGGAAAGACCGGAAAGCGCCGTCAGGCCGACCAACAAGGCCGCATGGACCAACCCGGACACCCACAAGGCGCTTCGGTTCATTTCGACGCAGGTAGTGAGGTAGCCAGACCGATACGAGTCACACCCCGGCTTTTGAGTTTGTCGATGATTTCCATCACGGCGCGGTACGGGACCGAAGCATCACCCCGAATAAAGACGGGCGGGCGGTCAGCCTGCGAATAGATGGCGTCGAACACGGCGTCGAACTCAACCAGAGAAAGTTTTCTGTCTTCCAGATACACACCACCGTCGCGCGTGATGCTGACGACCAGCCCTTCGTCCATACCCTGTGCTGCGGCGCGGGCTTTGGGCAGATTGACCTGCAACCGACTCTGAATGATCGGTGTGGCAATCATAAAGATGATCAACAACACGGTCATGACATCGATCAAGGCGGTCACGTTGATTTCGGCCAGCGCCCGCGACGTACCCGGTCCGTTGAAATTAAACGTTTTCATGATGCCCTTTCAACTGCACCGTGTTGAGCAAGGTCGTAGCCATATCTTCCAGTTCCAGACCGAAGGCGCGGGTCTGTTGCAGAAAATGGTTGTAGGCGACCGTGGCGGGAATGGCCACAGCCAGACCCGCGACCGTTGCGATAAGCGCTTCGGCGATGCCCGGAGCCACGACCGCAATGTTGGTCGTCCCTTGTGCCCCGATATTCATAAAAGAACTCATGACCCCCCATACCGTCCCTAAAAGACCGAGAAATGGTCCCACACTGCTGGCCGTAGCCAAAAGCGGCAGTTTGCGTTCGAGACGGTCGAGTTCGGCATGTCCTGCCCGGTCGAGTTCGCGGTACAACACCTCGGAAACCGAAGAGAAGTCCGGGGCGGACAGCGTTGAAAACAGACCCGGGTGTTTGCCGTATACGGCGCGAAACACGCTCGCGGCGGGACTGTCGGTCCATCTGGAAGCCGCTTGATAGACTTGACGATAATCGGTTTGGTTGCGAAAGGCTTCGAAAAAACGGCGGGACTGTTCGCGGGCGCGGCGGTACAACTTCCACCGGTCCGCAATAACGGCCCACGAAACGACGGAGAAAACCAACAGGACAATCAGGATAAATTTGGAAAAGAGGCTGGCCTGCATCAAAAGGTCGAGCAGTCCCGGAGAAATGGCTCCTGCTGTCGGCAATCCCGAAGTCCTCCTTTTATTCCTGTTATTCCTGCGCAACACCTATGGGGCGCTGTTGAAGACTCCCGCACAGCAAGTTGCGAGGATTGCGTTTGCTATAGTGTACCAATGTAAAGAGGTGGAAAAATAGCGTCAAGCGTGATCCGAAAATCTGTCGCCCACCCTTCCGTGTTTGCGCTACAAAATCTGAAGTACGACGCATTTGAGATAGTGTGTTTCCGGCGCGGCCAAAAGCGTCGGGTGATCGGGTGCTTGGCCTCGGAATTCGAGAACGCGCGCCGTGCGGTGAACGTCGCTTGCCGCCTGAAGCAGCACATCGCGAAACAGATCGTCCGTCATGTGATACGAGCAAGAACAGGTTATGAGAAATCCACCCGGTTTGAGTAGACGCATGGCGTTGAGGTTGATGTCCTTGTAGCCTCGTGTCGCGCCGGGAAGACTGGATTTTCCCCGCGTAAATGCCGGCGGGTCGAGGATGACCAGGTCGAAAGGTGGTTCCTGCTGATACGCGCGCAACAGGTCGAAAATGTTTCCCTCTTCGAACCGACATCGGTCCGCCATGCCGTTGAGTGCGGCATTTTGCCGGGCCATGTCGAGCGCATCGGCGGCGTTGTCGACACCGATCACCTCGGCGGCTCCGCCCGCCGCCGCCGCAAGCGAAAAGCCGCCCGTATGACAGCAGCCGTCCAGCACGCGCGCACCGTCCGCCAACCGGCGCACTACCGCTCGATTTTCACGTTGATCTAAAAAAAAGCCCGTCTTGTGTCCGCCGATCACATCCACCCGGTATGCGATGCCGCTTTCGCGTATCGTCACCTGCTCCGGACAGGTGCCGCGCACGATTCCGCTGGTCATCGGCAGTCCTTCGTGAGCACGAACAGTCACATCGCTCCGTTCCACGATGCCGGTGGGACGGAACAGCGTTTCGAGCAGATCGAGAATCAGTTCTTTCCACCGCTCCATCCCGAGCGTCAGAAACTGGACCGCTAAATAATCTCCGTAGCGGTCCACGATCAACCCCGGCAACAGATCGGATTCGGAATACACCAGCCGAAAGGCGTTCGTATCGACAACGACTTTCTGACGCATCGCCGCTGCGGCTTCGAGACGCTCCCGAAAAAACTCCCGGTTGACGGATCGCCGGGCGGTAGTCAACAGCCGCGCCGTAATTTGGGATCTCGTGTTGATATATCCTACACCCAAAAACCGTTTTCTTGCATCCAGCAGTTCTACGACGTCTCCTTCGTCGAAACGCCCTTTGATCTCTTCTATTTCTGTTTTGTATATCCACGGATGTCCGCTTAAAAGACGGTTTTCCTGACCGGGTTTGAATACGAGTGCCGCCATGTGTCCTTCCAAATAAAGAGGAATTGATAAAATCCGTTACGGCGCCAAGGAGACTTTGATGGCCCGGTTCGGCTGGTCGATGAGCAGGGTGAACGCTTCCGAGGCGCGGTGAAGCGGAAATACGTGGGTAAGCAGTGGGCGGAGCACGATCGCGCCGCCGGCGATAAGATCAAGACTTTTTCGAAGCAGGCTACGCCATAGGGCGGAGGGTGTCGTTGCCATGACAAGACGCAACGACCGTTGTTGCCAGTCGTCGAAATTTACTACAAGCGGTTTTTGCAACGTACCGACGACGACAAGCATGCCGGAGGTTGCAAGCGCTTCCTCGCAATTTCGGAACGAACCTTCTTCTCCCGCGCATTCCATACACAAATCGACACCCCGACCGGAGGTCTCTTCAAGGATACGACTCGCCACCTCCTCGGTGGCGGCGTTGATTCCTCGGTCCACTCCCAGTTCCATGGCGCGACGCAGCCGAAACGGGTGCATCTCCGCCGCATAAAGCGCCGATGCGCCTGCGCACCGCGCTGCCTGCACGCTCAGCAGTCCCGCCGCACCCGTTCCGCTTACGAAAACCGAAGGTTGCTCCATGTCGCACCGTTCCAGACTGTAGACGATCGACGGCAGCATCTGGGCGATGGCGCCTTCCTCATAGCTTACACCGGCAGGAATTGCCATGGCGTAGTCTTCCGGAACCGCGATATACTCGGAAAAACCGCAAGACACGCCCCACACCGCTACTCGGTCGCCGGCAGCAAACTGCGTCACCCCGGAACCGGCGCGTTGCACCGTCCCCGCGACCTCGCCGCCAAATCCCTCACCGCCCCGACCCGAAGTGATACCCACATAGCGATCCAGATCACGCCGCGAAATGGTGCAGGCCCGCACCCGAACCAGTATTTCGTGATCCTCGATATCCGGAACCGGCCCGTTCCGAATCGAAAGCTGCCGGACCCCGTCCAACGTCAGCATCTGCATATTTCGGTTTCACCGCCTTCCCTCGCCCTTCACCTCACACAACCCCAAGCCAAGATCTAAAAGTCAGATATAAATTACCCTTCCAGCGCACGGAAGCAAGCGGAATCTGGCGATTCGAAGGGCCGTCGGAACCGCAGGAATGTACGTTGACAAGCCTCTTCGGGAAATATACAATACCGAGGAACAGGGGGTAAAGCGGAGTGATGTATATCCTTGAAGGACTGACGGAGGCGTTGCGTCTGCTTTCGATCGGTGACAACGGTGTATACGGAATAGCGGGCGTTTCTCTTTTCGTGGCAGGCATTTCTACGCTTTTGGCCGGTCTTGTGGGTCTTCCCGTCGGATATTTCGTGGCTATGCGGGCTTTTCGCGGACGACGGGCCGTCACGCTGATCCTGAACACCCTGCTGGCGCTTCCCACGGTGGTCATAGGCTTGGTGGTCTATGCGCTTCTGTCGCGGCGCGGTCCGCTCGGTTTTATAGACCTGCTGTATACACCCTCGGCGATGATAGTAGGCGAAACCCTGCTGGCGGTTCCCATCGTGGCTGTCTTTGCCCTGTCGGCGTTGCGTGCGGTAGACCCAAGAGCCGCCGACACCGCCGCAACGCTCGGCGCCACGCCAGCTCAGACGGCGTGGGTCGTTCTCACCGAAGCCCGGTTTGGTCTGTTGTCCGCCGTTGTCGCCAGCTTTGGCCGGGTCGTAGCGGAAGTGGGCATCGCCATGATGCTGGGTGGTAACATAAAAGACAGCACCCGCACAATGACGACCGCGATCGCCCTGGAAACCGGAAAAGGCGAATTTGGAACCGCCCTTGCTCTCGGCATCGTCCTGCTGATCGCGGCATTTGCAGCCAATATCGTGTTTCACTGGCTTCAAGGGTTTTCGGAATGACTACCCCGGAACCCCTGCTGGATATTCGAGACTTGGTGCAACAACGCGCCGACGGATTCCGGCTGACCATCGCGTCGTTTTCGCTTCTTCCCGGACGATCGTATGCTATCACCGGGCCCAATGGGTCGGGCAAGACGACGTTGCTGCGTACGTTCGGCCTGGTCGATCCGCCGATCGAGGGACGGATGCGGTTCGAGGGGCGCGATCTGTCGCTGGGCGATGCAAACGCCTTAACGGACTTTCGCCGACAGACGACGCTCGTAATGCAACACGCCTTTTTGTTCCGGGGCAGTGTCTTTGACAACGTAGCCTATGGCCTGCGTTTTCGGCGCGTGCCATCGGGAACGTTCCGATCGCGTGTAGCGCAGGCGCTGAAACAGGTAGGATTGGTCGGTTTCGAGGGGCGCAACGCCCGCCGGTTGTCAGGCGGCGAGTCACAGCGGGTGGCGCTGGCACGCGCGCTGGCGGTAGAACCCCGTCTTCTGCTTCTCGACGAGCCTACCGCCGGTGTAGACACCGAAAACGCGGACGTGATCGAAACGGCGATCCTGCGCATGCGCGAAGAACGCCGGATGGGGGTTGTGTTTTCTACCCATCAGTGGGATCAGGCGTACCGACTTGCGGATGAAGTAAGCGCCCTGCGCGACGGACGTATGCTCGATGCGGGGCCGGTCAACTTGTTTTCCGGCGAGGCGCGTGACGACGGAACAACGGTTGTTTTGCACCCCGGCGTTGTCTTGCAGACCGTGACGGACCGGCGCGGGCCGGTCCATGTGCATATCGACGCGGAAGACATCATAGTTTCCCGACAGCCGCTTGCGTCGAGCGCGCGGAACTCGCTTATCGGCACGATCGTCCGTGCCGCCGTGACGGACCCGTTTATCGATCTTACAGTAGATGTCGGTGTTTTGCTTTCGGTGCGCATCACACGTCAGTCGTTTGCCGAACTCGGTCTCAACATGGGCGACCGCGTGGCGGCTACGTTCAAATCCTCGGCGGTGCGGATACTTTGAGCATTTACATTTCCGAAAAAGAGAGGATACGATGAGCGAGTCTATTTCCCGTTGTGAATTTATCGCTGCCGGGGGTGCCGCGTTGCTCGGATATACGGTACTGCCGGATACGGTGATGGCCATCCCGCCGCAGGCTATGGCTGGGACGCTTGCAAAGGCCTCCCTTCCGGCAGCGCTGTGTATCTATTCGCACGAAGGGGCGACAACTGCCGGAAAGGCGCTTTTAGCAGGGGCTTCGGCGCTTGATGCGGTGGAGCAGGGCATTCGCGCGGTGGAAGACGTGCCGTTGCCGGGTGGCTACAACGTCGGTCTGAGCGCTGTGGTCAACGAGCACGGCAATGCCCAGCTTGACGCCACGATCATGGACGGACGCACCCACCGAAGCGGGTCGGTCGGCGCGCTCGAAGGCATCGCCCACCCCATCTCGGTGGCACGCAAAGTGCTCGAAGAGACCCCTCACTCGTTAATCGTCGGCAAGGGCGCGCAGGATTTTGCCGTGCGGATGGGATTTAAGGTTGAGGAAATAGTTTCTGACATCAGCAAACAGCAGTACGACGACTAGGTCAAGGTGGAAGAACTGCGCAAGCGTCAGGCGGACCGGATCGCCACCGAACCCGCAGCGGCCAAAAAAGCGCTGGAAACTTTTATCCCCCAACCCGGTGACGGGCTGAACGGTCTCCAACGTGGATTTGTTCTGTTTGAAGGACTGCGTAATGCGTTTGGCGTGGACTATGCTCAACCAATGGTCAGCATCATGAAACCGGAAGAAGTCGAACGCATTCGCGGCGCGTTCCCCACGCAGCGGGTCGGATTTGCGGGGCAGGCCCGGATACTGTGGGAATACGAACAGACGCTCGACAAGAGCAGGTCCGGCGCGGCGCCGGGACAGAGCGTGCCGGATGCACACGAAACGTCCGGGCTGATCGCGCTGACCGCAACGGGCGACATGGCCGTGGCGGTATCCACCGGCGGACTGTTTGGCAAGATGAACGGACGTCTGGGTGACTCGCCCATCGTCGGCGAGGGCGGGTATGTGGACAATGCGGTGGGATCGGCCTGCGCGGTGGGGGTCGGCGAGCAGATGATACAGACCGTCGGCAGCCACATGGTGGTGGAAAACATGCGTCTTGGCATGTCCCCTATGGAGGCGAGTCAGGATGCGCTGGGGCGTATGATCGGCAAGGGACACAGCAAATATGTGGCCCTTGCCGCCATGCGCAAGGACGGCGCGTATGCGTCGGCTCATCTGGGGCGCCCGGAAGGTTCGACCGTCATTCAGATTTTCAGCGGTGGGGCCGTCCAAGCAATCCGTAGGGAGGGTATACGCGAAATCGCGTCGGAAACGACCGTCGAGGTGGCGTTGCTCAAATCCGCTCGGTTCGAGGTAGTCGTCACCGATATGACTGGAAATCCGGTGCGTACGCTTTCCGAACGCCGCGTCGCCGGGTATCACCTCGTGCAGTGGGACGGCAAAAACGAGGGCTGGACGCGTATGCCGCCGGCCGCGTATTTCTGCACGGTACGGATCGGCGATCATACGGATCCGCGTCAGCGTATGTTGCTGCGGCTCTCGGCGGATGACATCCGTCGCGCGTTGTTGTAGGCGTATCTCAAGGATACACCCATGCGATCTTTTCGAAGCCTCTACTATGGCGTCAGACATCGTCTCGACAGGGGGAATGGCATGAAACTCAAAGTCATGGACGGAGAAGTGGAAATGGGGGGGAGATACCTTTCTACACTTCGCGAAGCCAACGACCTATTGCACGACCGACAGGCGCTTCAGGCGCGTATGGAAGAGGATGGCTACCTGCTGATCCGGGGGCTCCAGAAAGTAGAGAACGTAAAGGCCGCGCGTCGTGTGATGGTCGAAAACCTGAAAGCCAACAATCAGTTGAACCCGGATTTTCCGGTGGACGACGCCGTACCAGCCGAAGGAGCGCGAGGCCGCTTTATGGGCGGCACCAAGGCAATCACCCATACCCCTGAATTTCTTTCCGTCGTCGAATCCCCCGAAATCATGGGTTTTTTCGAACACTTTCTCGGCGGCCCGTCGCTTACCTTTGACTACAAATGGCTCCGCGCCATCGGCCCCGGCGACAGTTCGGGCGCGCATTACGACGTGGTGTACATGGGGCGCGGTACGCGCAACCTGTACACGGTCTGGACGCCGCTCGGCGACGTGCCTTATTCGATGGGGCCTCTTGTCGTACTGGTAGGTTCACACCGATTTGACAAGGTGCGGCAGACCTACGGCGAAATGGATGTAGACCGTGACCTGGTCTCCGGACATTTTTCGAAAGACCCGGTCGAACTCGTGGAACGCTATGGAGGACAATGGCAGACTATCGAGTTTGCCATGGGGGATGTACTGGTCTTTAGCATGTATACCATGCACGGCTCTATCGTCAACACGTCAAACCGGTTCCGGTTTAGCGCCGATACCCGCTATCAGCTTGCCAGCGACCCGGTGGACGAACGCTGGATGGGCGAAACCCCGATCGCACACTATGCATGGACAAAAACGCCGGGAAAAATGGTGTCCATGGATGAGATGCGAAAGAAATGGGATGTATAGATTTGTTCAAAGGATGAATGATAAAGGGTGAATTATGAAGGATGAAAAAAGACGGATAAGGTGGACCGTGTTGTCGGGGTTTCTTTTTCTCCTGTTATCTGCCGGATGCCAAACACAAGGGGCGCGTACGGCGCATGTGCGGCTGGAGCAGACGACCGATGTTCGCACGGTAGCCGCTTCTGTCGATTCCACTCGAATACGCAGGACCATCGTCGATTTGGCAGGGTTTGGCACGCGCATGACCGGCTATCCCGGGGCGACGCAGGCCGCGCACTATCTGGTCGACCGGTTGCGCGACATCGGCGTGGAGGAAGTGGAACTCGAAGAGTTTATCGCATCCGTTCCGCTTGACGAAGGTGGAGAACTCACCTTGCCGGACGCTGCCTTCGCCGATAGCACGGGAGCGCTTCTGCGTAACCTGCCCCTGTATGCGGTATGGCCTAACCTTGTGCGCACCTCGACGCTTCCGGCGGAAGGGCTGGATGCCAAGTTGTATTATGTAGGCGCAGGCGACTGGGCGGACTTTAACGGTATCGATCCCCAAAACGCCATCGTGCTCATGGATTTCAATTCGGGGGTCAACTGGCAAAACGCGGCCCAGTTGGGCGCGCGTGCCGCGATCTTTGCCGAACCCGACCGGATGACGCGTGTAGACGGGGAAGAGAAGTATCTTCAGGTTCCGATCAATTTCCCGCGTTTCTTTATGAAAAAAGAGCATGCCCGTCCGTTGATCGACCTGATCCGGCAACAGGGACCACAGCACGTCCGGGCCAAGGCGCGGATGACATGGAAACGCCTGCCTGCCTATAACGTTCTAGGCAAAATCACCGGCACGCATCCCATCCTCAAAGACGAAGCCATCGTCCTCGAATCGTATTACGACTCGATGTCGCCCGTACCGGCGGTGTCTCCCGGCGCCAATCAGGCGTCGGGCACGGCGGCACTCGTCGAGATGGCGCACTACTTCAAAACCCATCCGCCGGCACGCACCGTCTACTTTCTGGCTACCTCCGGACACTTTCTTTCGCTGAGCGGTGTCAACGATTTTGCGCACCGTCACACCCGCAAAAACGAATACTTCGCTCGACAGGTAAAAGAACCGATCAACATGAAGTTGTTTATCGGGTTGGACCTGTCCAGTGCCCGCGACCAGATCGGAGTCTACTATGCGGGCATCCTGTTTGCCGGAAACTCGTTTGAAAAACAGCGGTTTTTTACTCCGTTCGGTAAAACCTTTATGGCGCACGCCGGCGAGATCACCAGCGCGCTGGGACTGCCAAACGATATCCTGATGAACGTCATCACCCCGACCCAGGGGATACAGTCGTCCGAGTTCTTCCCCGCAGGCAATATCGGTCTCGACGGCGAACTGATTTTCTGGTCAGGGTTTCCGGCGCTTTCTTTTGCTACCATCTTTGATGCCCGTGTGTATGTGGATACACCCATCGACACCCCAGACCGTGTCCACTATGGCCACCTGTACACCCAGACGGCCTTTATGACGGTGCTGTTGGCCAAGGCGATCAACAACCCGGACCTGTTTCCCGACTTCAAGATGCAACTGGAAGATCGGTTTGTCCGGGGACGTATCCGCGTGGTGGAGTTCGACCCCAAAAAGAGCTATATCCCCAGCACACCCAAACCCGGTGCAGTGGTGCGATTTCGGCGCTATAACAAAAGCATAAGCGGTGTCAAGAACGAGATTTTTGTCATGGCCGACAGCAACGGCGTAGCTGAATGTACCGAACTGGAGGCCGGGCGCGTGTATCCCACCGAGGGGTATGTCCTTGACCCGGAAACGGGCAATATCATCTACGCCCCGGACCGGGGACCCTGCGGAAAAGGCGCGTATCCGCTCGAAATCCGTATGGACTGGTTGGACAAGGAAAAACCCACGGTCGTGTTTCGGTGCGAGGCGACCAATATCTACGATCTGGTTGATCCCCGTTTTCTCAAAAGGCTCAATGAGGCCGTTCTGCTCAATGAGTCGGGAACCCAGCCCATCGAATTCGGTTTGACGTTTCAGGAAGGCGGGTGGACGACCGGTAACACCTACGAAGAGGATACGGCGGCGTTGTTTGTGCGCCCCGGCACGCGGTTCAAATTGACCATGTCGAGTGGGCTTATCGGTCGGCGTCTCGTGCTGACCAACGCCAGCGCCGAAAACCCCGAAGGCATAGGGTTTCCAGCCGGTCAGCTTTCGATCCCGTACACCTCTTATCAAGTGGCGCAGGATATGTGGCATTTAGACGACGCGCGTATCCGGGCGCTCAAAAGCGCCGGAGTCGGTAGCGACCGACTGGAGTTGTTTCATCAAACCGCCCGCCAACTGCTCAACCGTGCGGAAACGGCACGCCAGTCGCTCGAATGGGACAGCTTTATCAAGCACGCCCGCGCCGCATGGGGCTACGAATCCCGCGCGTATCCGGACGCCACCGATACGGCCAACGACGTCGTGTCCGGCGTGTTGTTCTACATGGCGCTTGTCATCCCCTTTGCCTATGCGCTGGAGCGGCTCCTGTTCGGTTTTGCCAACATATACCGCCGCATCGCCACCACTTTCGGTATCTTTCTCGCCTCCTATTTTATCCTGCGTGTAAGTCATCCGGCGTTTCAGATCAGCGCCACGCCGGACATCGTGCTGTTGGCGTTTATCACGCTGACCCTTGCCTTGATCGTCATCTGGCTGATTTCGGCACGGTTTACCCGTACCATGCAACACATCCGACATGCTGGGGCGCGTATACACAACACCGACGTCCAACGTTCGAGCGCGCTCGGAACCGCGTTTGCTCTCGGCATCGGCAACATGCGCAAACGCAAAGCGCGTACCATGCTAACCTGTCTCACGCTCATCCTGCTCGTCTTTACCGTGCTGTCGTTTACTTCGGTGCAGACCTATCTACGTATCCAGAAAGTAAGCCGCGATGCCGAGGCCCGATACACGGGGTTTCTGGTCCGCAATTTGGGGTGGGAGCCGCTCCAGAAACAGACCCATCAATATCTTATGTCCGAATTCGGCTCGCGAGAAGAGGAAGACAAAGATATCGTCATCGCGCCCCGGTCGTGGTATTCGAGCGCCGCACCGGGGATCAAGACCTTTATCAAAGTGGAACGCGATGTCGCCTCCGCCCCCGCCGCGCCGGAGACCAGCTACCGCACCGCCTATGCCTCAGCCATGTTAGGATTGACCCCCCAAGAAACATCGGTCTCCGGTTTAGATGGCACGCTTTTGGCCGGACGTTGGTTTCGGCCCGGCGAACGCGCGGTGTGTATCCTTCCCGCCGACTTGGCGGAACTGCTTTCGATCCGCCGCGAAGACGTAGAGGCAACCGATGTACATATCTTCGGACAACCGCACCGGGTGATCGGGTTGTTCGATCCAGCCACGTTCGAGAACTTGCGCGACCTCGACGGCGAACCGCTTACGCCGGTGGATTTTACGGCAACCGGACAGGATTTGCTGACGCAACTGGCTCAAAAGAACTACGACGAAGAACCGCTCGACATGGCCGAATTCAAACACCAGTTAGCCGCCAACACGATCCTTGCGCCACAGCCGGTCGTGGACGATCTGGGCGGCACGCTCCGGTCGGTGGCGGTCCGATTTGCCTCCGAGACATCGGCCCGAACCCGTATCGACCGGTTTCTACCACGTCTTGGCATTCCCGTGATTGCCAGTGTGGACGGTAAAGTCGCCGTATATAGCTCGATCGCGCTAAGTTCGCTGTCAGGGCTTGGCAACATGTTTATCCCCTTGCTGGTGGCGGCGCTTATCATCCTCAACACCATGATGAACGCCGTCTACGAACGGTTCCGCGAAATCGGTGTATACAGCGCCGTGGGGCTGGCTCCCGTACATATCGGCGCGCTGTTTATGGCCGAGGCGTGCGTCTACGCGGTGGTCGGCGGCATGGCGGGCTATCTGATCGGTCAGACCGTAGCGAGTGGCATCACCGAATACCAACTGCTGGCAGGGCTTACACTCAACTACTCGTCGCTCTCCGCCGTAGCATCCACCGCGCTCGTGATGTCGGTCGTTCTGCTCTCCACGGTGTACCCGGCGCGCAAAGCCGCGCAGATGGCCGTGCCCGACGTCAACCGCCAGTGGAGTTTTCCGGAGCCGCAGGGCAATCTGTGGAGCTTCGAATTTCCCTTTACCATAAGCCGTGCCGAAACACCCGGGTTGTGCACTTATCTGGTCCGGCTGTTCGAATCGTACGAGGAAAGTGCGCTCGGTTCGTTTATGGCCTCCGGTGTGCGTATGACCAGAAAGACCGAGAACGGCGCCGAAACGTATACGGTCGCCATGAACATCTGGCTGGCCCCATACGACATGGGCGTAAGCCAACGCGTCTCCTTGCGGGCCGCTCCGGCGCAAGGCGAACACGACCTCTATGCCGTATGGGTGGATATCCACCGCGAAAGCGGCGACGTGGATTCGTGGCAAAGGCTCAACCGGCGTTTTCTAAACGCCCTCCGCAAACAGTTTCTGATCTGGCGTACTATCGACCACGAAACCAAAATGGAATATGCATCCGAGGGACGGAGAATGAAGTGTGAAGTGTGAAGGCGCGAAACCTGCTCTTCCGCTTTGTCCGGAACAGAAAGCAGAGACACGGCGCGTCGTGTCCGATGGCAAAGAGGCATCCGAAAAATGACCGAACCTTATCGAGATTTTATCCGCGACATCATTGACGAAGACATGAAAACCGGCAAGTTCGACCGACGGGTGATGACCCGCTTTCCACCCGAACCCAACGGGTATCTGCATCTTGGCCATGCCAAGTCGATCTGTCTCAACTTTGGCGTGGCCACCGAATACGGGGGGCTCTGCAACCTGCGTTTCGACGATACCAACCCGGTCAAGGAAAACGAGGAATACGTCCACAATATACAGCGCGACGTAAAATGGCTGGGGTTCGACTGGGACGACCGACTGTATTTTGCCTCGGACTATTTCGAACAACTCTACACCCATGCCATCACGCTTATCAAACGCGGTAAGGCGTATGTGGACAGTCTTTCGCAGGACGAAATCCGCGCGCACCGAGGCGCACCCGGCGCGCCGGGCATCGAAAGCCCCTACCGCGACCGTCCGGTCGAAGAAAATCTGGCGCTGTTTCGCCGGATGCGCGAAGGCGCGTTTGCAGATGGAACGCACGTTCTCCGCGCAAAAATCGACATGGCGCATCCCAATCTCGTCATGCGCGATCCGGTGCTCTACCGTATCCGCCACGCGCATCATCACCGGACAGGCGATAACTGGCCCATCTATCCCATGTACGATTATACCCACTGTCTGTCGGACTCGATAGAGGGGGTCACGCACTCGCTGTGTACATGGGAGTTCGAAATCAACCGTCCGCTGTACGACTGGATCTTAGATGCGCTTGAGGTATATCACCCCCAGCAGATCGAGTTCGCTCCGCTCAACGTCGCCTATACCATACTCTCGAAACGATTGTATCGTCCGTTGATCGAAAAGGGCATCCTGTCGGGTTGGGACGACCCGCGCGTGCCTACCATCGCGGGGATGCGGCGAAGGGGCTATACACCGGCGTCGATCCGGGCGTTTATGGAGCGCGTGGGAGTGGCGAAAAAGGAAAACCTCATCGATATGGCGTTGTTCGAGTACTGTATCCGTGAAGACCTCAACAAAACCTCGCCCCGCGTCCTTGCCGTGTTGCGACCGCTCAAAGTGGTCGTAATCAACTTTCCGGAAGACCAGGTCGAGACGTTTGATGCGGTCAACAACCCCGAAGATGCGTCGATGGGCACACGCAAAATACCGTTCTGCCGCGAAATTTTTATCGAACGGGACGATTTCGAGGAAAATCCGCCCAAAGGCTATTTCCGGCTGGCCCCGGGACAGGAAGTCCGGCTCCGCTATGCGTATTACATCACCTGCACGGATGTCGTCAAGGATGCGGACGGCAACGTCGTCGAACTGCGGTGTACGTACGACCCGGCGTCAAGCGGAGGCGGAACACCCGACGGACGCAAGGTCAAAGGCACGATACACTGGGTGTCGGCGCGTCACGCCATAGACGCCGAAGTGCGGCTCTACGACCGTCTGTTTAACAATCCGGAACCGGATGTGACCGACGAGGAAAAACTGCCGGAGATTCTCAATCCCGGCTCGCTCGAAACGCTATCCGGATGCCGTCTCGAGCCGTCGCTGGCGCATGCCGACCCCGGAAGCCGGTATCAGTTCGAACGCATCGGGTATTTCTGCGCCGACAGCGAAGACTCACGGCCCGACGCACCCGTGTTCAACCGCACGGTAACACTCCGCGACACCTGGGCGAAACTGCAGAAGAAGGATGGGTAAAACCTGAAAACGCTTGGCGCCAATCATTCCGCGCCGACATCCTGGCACTGGAGAAGGAAACCGAAGGGCTGCTGGGCAAGATTATCTGAGACGGAGGATGTTGATGACGGACCATGAGTTTGAGCGATATCATCGACGCTCCATTCGTCTCAAGGTGTACGATTACAGACGATGCGGCGCATATTTTATTACCGTGTGCGTTCAGAATCGCTTCTGTCTGTTCGGAGAAATCGTCGATGGGGTCATGAAAATAAATGAAGCGGGGCAGATAGCGCAAAACGTATGGAACGATTTGCCGCGTCATTATCCACACATGGTCTTGGATGCGTGGGTAATTATGCCGAATCATGTTCATGGCATCATATTTTTATCCGATGTCCGGGATGACGGTGAACCCATGCCCCCACGGGTTGAATCCGTAGGGGCGGGTTTCAAACCCGCCCCTACAGGGATGCCCGATGTCCGGGATGACGGTGAACCCATGCCCCCACGGGTTGAATCCGTAGGGGCGGGTTTCAAACCCGCCCACACACATGGTTTGCCGGAAATCGTCCGGGCATTCAAAACATTTTCGGCGCGTCGTATCAACCCATGGCGTCATACACCCGGTACGCCCGTATGGCAACGCAATTATTACGAACATATCATCCGCAATGAAGAATCCCTACATCGCATCCGACAGTACATTGCCGACAATCCCGCCCGGTGGACGGAGGACCGCAACCATCCGGACGCCATCGGAAGACGCGTGTGACCCACAGCCTCAACTCCTATCCGGGCATGAAACTCTCCGGTATCGAACAACTCAGCGGAGCGTGTGAATGAACGAGCGCATCAGACAGACCGTCGCCTGGTTTTCGACGATGAAGATCGTTGTGGTGGGCGATGTGATGCTGGACCTCTACGAATACTGCTATACCGACCGAAGCAAGCCCATCGACTCGGAGAAGCCGGGCCGGCGGGCGTACACCGCGCAGGCGGTGCACCGTAGCCCCGGCGGCGCGGGTAACGTGGCGGCCAACCTCGCCTCGCTTTCGGTCACCACCGTGCTAATCGGGGTCGCCGGCAACGACGGCCATAACTTGACGCTCCAGCAACTCTGCGAACGCCGAGGTATACGCGCCCGGTTCATCCGCGATCCGGCGCGGCAGACGACCACCAAAAACCGGTTGTATCTCGACGACGAATACCTGCTCCGCCGTGACGACGAATGTACCGACCCCATCCCGGAAACGGTCGGACTGAGCCTTTTCAACGAAGTCCTGTGCGAACTCGATGGCGCCGACGCGGTCGTGCTGAGCGACTACGCCAAGGGTGTATTCTCCGAGACGCTGGCACAGGAAATCATCACCGTTTGCCACACCCGGTCGCTGCCGGTGATCGTGGACTTCAAACCCGCGCATCGCGTCTTCTTTCGCGGTGCGTCGATCATCGCCCCTAATGCCGGAGAAGCCGAGTCGCTACTGCCGAGCAAGCGATTTTCCAGCCCGACGGACGATACGCTCGAATGCAACGCACGCCGACTTCACGCGCTTCTCGATTGCCGCAACCTTATCGTCACGCTCGGAGAACACGGTCTCTGCGGAACCGACGGAAAGACGTTTTTTCATGTCCCCTCACACCGGGTCCAAGTAGTCGACGCGGTTGGGTGCGGGGATACCGTACGCGCCGTGCTGGCGCTCGGACACGCAGCGGGGCTTGACCTGCGCGAAGCCGCCGAGTTGGCCAACCGCGCCGCCGGCATGGTAATCCGCAAAACCGGCACGGCCACCCTTACCCGCGAAGAACTGCTGGCCTATCCATAACAAGCCGATGCCTATTGACAGAGCTGTACAAACGTTCGATTTTGTACGAAATGTACTTCGTATCTGTCTGTCCTCCTTATTTCAATCTTACCCATTATGGGGTTGTCCTATGACTCGACGACCGGATAGCAATATACGAGACCGCTTTGACAAAGCGGTCCTTGCAGAAGCCTCTGCGGTGCTGGGAGACATGGAAAAGGAAGACACGGTCCCATGGGAACAGGTCAAGCTCAAACGAGGATATATACCGATCACGGATGAACGACTATCGTGAGTTATATCAAATTAAAGACCATGCGTTGGTGATCCTTGTCTTGAGCATGGGACATCCGAAGTGATATTTACCGGTAGCTAACACGGGAGGTTTTTATGGCCCATCTTTTCGGACACACCTATACCCGCCGCGAACTGCTCGATCGCGTCGGCGACATGAGTCAGGTAGCGCACGCCCGCAAAGCCGAACTCACCGAAGGCAACGAACGCGGGGCCGACCTTGTCGAAGTGTTCAACGCGTCCGGGCTGTGTTTCTCCGTCCTCCCCGGACGCGCTTTAGACATCGCTTCGGCGCACTACAAGGGCATGTCGCTCTGTTATCGCAGCAACGCAGGTGACGTGGGACCCGCCTTCTACGACCCTCAGGGAAACGGATGGCTCCGCGGATTCTTCGGAGGACTCGTCGTCACCTGTGGCATGACGTTTGTTGGTCACCCCGAAACCGATCCGGAGGAGGAAAACGAAGAGCTCGGTCTTCATGGACGGCTTTCGTTTTTAGCGGCCAAAAACGTGGCGACAGACGCCGCATGGGAGGGAGATGACTATGTCGTGCGGGTGCGCGGCAAAATCCGAGAGGCCCTCGTTTTCGGTACGGACCTCGAACTCACCCGCGAAATTTCTACCGTGCTGGGGGAAAAATCACTTCGCATCTACGACCGTATCCACAACCATGCCCCAAAACGCTCGCCGCTCATGTATGTCTACCACTGCAACCCCGGCTTCCCCCTGCTCGACACCGGAACGCGGTTTGTCATCCACAGCGAAAAAACGACCGAATGGCTCGAAGATCGCGAAGTGGGACCGGAACGGTATACGACGGCTACCGCTCCCGCCGCCGAACCGCATGACGAGGTGTTTGTCCACCGTCCGCGCGCGGACGCAGATGGCAACGTACGCATCGCGCTTATCAACGACACGCTGAAACTGGGGCTGTCCTGGAAATTCCCCAAGACCGAAATCCCGATTGTCAATCAGTGGCAACATTTTCATCGGGGAACTTACGTCACCGGTATCGAACCGGGCAACGTCAGCGTGCTGGGACGCGCATGGAACCGAAAACACGGCACGCTCCAGTATATCGAACCCGATCAAACCTGTACGTTTCACATGGAAATCGGTGTGCTGGATGGAGCGGAGGAGATAAAGAATTATAAAGGATGAAGGAGGATGATTGTAGCGGATTGCTGGACGGGTGTAACCTGAGGGATCTCATTTCTCAGATTCTTTTCTCGCTTTCCACACTAGACGCGCCAGCGACACGGCAACGCGGGATGGGGTCGGTAGGTATCCCATATTGATGGACAACAGCGTCTGAAACACGTCGGGCCCATGGGCGAGCAAATCTACGATCCGGTCGGCAATACGAGGGTGGCGGGAGATAGCAAGCAGGCTGCGTGTCATAAGGCGGTAAGGTCTTCCGATTTGGCGACAGGCACGGGCGTATGGCTGGAGAAGGGCCACGGGGGGCATGTCCTTGGTGGTCTTTAGCGCGGAAACGGCCGTATCGGTGAGGGCCTGCGTCTGCGCAAGTGCCAGGCTGATTCCCTCGCCGGTGATCGCATCTATATATCCGGCGGCGTCACCGACCAGCATGACGCCGTCCGCCACCGGCGACCGGACGGTTTGCCACAGTGGCCCAGCGCCCCGGACCGTGTCGAGCGGTTCGCCCGGCAAAAGCAAGGTTCCCAGTGCCGGAAACCGCCGAAGAAACGTGTCGAACCCCACCGCATCGTCGTCTTCCCGCTTTTGGTCTTCGTCCCACAAAAATGCCACATCCACGCAATTCGGCCCACACGGGGTAATATACGCCTCTACACCGCCGCCCCAGTACACTTCGACATACTCGCTCCACGGACGCATACGGAAATGCCGGCGCAGACCCCACCGTCGACGCGGCCCCATCGGTCCGGATAGCCCCGCCCATCGACGCACCGGAGAATGAAGCCCATCTGCGCCAATGAGCAGACGTACCCAAAACGTCTTGCCTGTGCAAAGCCCTACGACCCATCGCCCCTGTGACCTTTCGATGCCCGCCACACGGACGTTTTCAAGCACCGAAAGTCGGGGTTCTGCAAGCGCCCGGCGATACATCGCGTTGGACAATGTCGTACGGGTCATGCCCCAACCCGGTCCTTCGGCAAATCGTCCTGTTGCCAAACCGCCGTTTGTGAAATATCGAATCCCGTAAAACCGCGCATACGTGTCCGGCGCGAGAAAAGCTTCGATCCCCAATTGTCGCAGATGCGCCACCCCCGACGGCATGATGCCCTCGCCGCAAGGTTTTTCTACGGGAAAGGATCGCCGTTCGCAGACCACCGTCTCCACGCCTGCCTGCGACAACAGCATCCCGACGGCCAGCCCTGCCGGGCCTCCGCCTACGACAAGCGCCTCGACACGCTCCGGTTCGTTCACGCGCTTAAAACCACTGGTTTTTATCCACCACCGTCCACATCGGTTCGCCCTTTATGAATCGTTTCATATTTTCGATAAACACCTCGATGCGGCGATCTTGGACGTACGGACCGTGACCGGCTATATGCGGGGTGAGGATGACGTTTTCCACGTCCCACAGCGGATGATCGGCAGGAAGCGGCTCCATCTCGTATACATCGAGTGCCGCGCCGGCGATGCGTCGTTCGTGAAGCGCCTGAGTAAGCGCGTTCAAATCCACGATCACGCCCCGACCGATATTGATCAGAAACGCCGACGGTTTCATTGCGGCAAATTCGGCGGTGGAAAACATTCGCTCCGTGCCGGGTGCGTGGGGCGCGCAGATGACGACGAAATCCGACAGGCTGAGCAGGTCGTGCAACCGCTCCGGGGGCCATACGGCCTCCACCGGCTCCGGCGGCATCTGCGGGCGCGGATCGACGGCGATCACACGGCAGTCGAACCCAGGGGCGCGAACCGCCACCTCGCGCCCGATGCCGCCCAACCCTACGATCCCTATCGTACACTCCGCCAAATGGACGATCCTGCCACCCGGTCGCCAGTCGTGCGCGATCTGTCTGCGCATATAATACGGCAGGTCACGCGCAAAACTAAGGATATACGCCCATACCTGATTGGCGATATGGTCGCTGAATACGCCACGTACATTGGTAACCGCTATGTCGCTCTCGACCAGTTCCGGAAACAGATAGTTTTCCAAACCGATACAATCGGCCTGTACCCACTTGAGCCTTTGTGCCGTCATGAAGAGCGATAGCGTGATACGACCGTAGAATACGTCGGCGTCCACGATATACGCGAGCGCCTCTCCCTCGGAACGCGGACACAGAATGGTCAACTCCGGAAACGCCTCCCGGATGCGTCCGACGTCGTGCTCGGAAAGTTCAGGATAGATAAGTAGTTTCATGGGCATCCCGGATAAGAAGTAGAAAGGATAAAGGAAAAGACGGCTTCGATCATTGTCCATTGTCTATTGTCTATTGTCAAGGGCTTTAGATTTTGGATTTTGAACAGAACAGCGAGTGCATACCTTGCAGCAAGCTGGAAGACCAACTACATCTTGCAGGTGGAAGGCGTAAAACTGTCTTCGGAAGGCTGCGGGGGAGGCTTTAATGGCAGGTATCAAAACCCTTACCAGATCGGCGATCGGATGGTTTTCGGCATGGCAACCGGTATTGCTTGCCTGTGAGGACACAAGCCTGTAGATTGCCGTTTGTTTTTTTCCTTCTTTCTCCTTCTTACTTTCTACTTTTAAGGAGCGGTTCATGAAAGTCGGTATTCGTATGACCGGTACGTTGAGCCGGATGCCGTTCGAACAGGTATGCGCGTGGATGAAGACGCATGGATTTGACACGATCGATGTCGGTAAGATTACCTCGGAGATGGTGAAAACCGCATCAAAACACGGTGTGGCGATCGGTCAGGTGGACATGGTTTCCGGAGCCGATCTGCTTAGCGACGACGCGGAGACCCGAAAAAAGGCCGTCAAAGCTTCCAAAGCGGGTATCGATGCGGCGGTGGACAATGGCGTGACCAATATGTTCTATGTCACTCCTGCTCCGGGAAATCCCGCGCAGGGCCGCGCCGCCACGTTCGAGCAGTGGAAACGCACTTTTCCTGCCATCGCGGAACACGCCGAAAAAAAGGGCGCGACCATCGCGCTGGAAGGCTGGCCCGGCGGCGCGCCGCATTTCGACCGGCTCGGTTCGACCCCGGAGATGCTCCGTGCCATGTTTGACGCCTGCCCCTCCCCTGCGTTCGGAATCAACTACGACCCATCCCACCTTATTCGTCTCGGTATCGACTATGAGCGCGTGTTGCTCGAATTCGGCGCCCGCGCCAAACACGTACACGCCAAAGATACCGTCTTTGACGGAGAGTCTCTCTATCTCTACGGCCGCCAGTCGCCTACTTTTGCCCGCCCCAAGGCGTTTGGGGAAGATTGGTGGCGGTATTGCATTCCGGGTGAAGGACTGGCCGACTGGGGCCGTATCGTCAAACGACTCGAAGATTTCGGGTTCGACGGCATCCTGAGCGTCGAACTGGAAGACGCTCGGTATTGGGGATCGTGGGACGACGAAGCCGAAGGGTTTATCCGCGCCCGTGCGCATATCAAACGGTATTTGCGATAAAAAGTATAACGGGCCGCAACCCCTTGACCACGAAGTCCGTTCGGACCCTGCTCGCGCCCTGCGACAGCCGGCACGAGTCTCTATGTCCATAGCCCGCAAGGAACCCGTATGATTCGAAATCTCAACGACGGTACTTCCCGGTCTCCGTATCTACGTACGGACCTCAACATCGGCACGCTCTCCGACCTGCCCGGCTGGAGCACCGCGCCGCGCGGGGATACGGAAACCGTATACCGGGCAATAAAAAACGCTGGATACGCAGGTATTCAAGGAGGTGATCCGGCGGCCTGCCGATCCATCGGGCTTGGCGCAACCGGAGGGGGGGGCGTGTCAACGCCGTAGGCGACGCGGACCGCATCGCCTCGGATCTCAAAGCCAAGGGGTTTGAATGCGCCACGCTCCATGTAGGCTGGGGTATGGAGTCCGACGCCGACATGGATGCGATGGTAAAAGACGTCGTCACCGCGTCCGAACGCCACGACTTTCCAATGTATGTCGAAACCCACCGGGCAACCGTCACGCAGGACATTCGGCGTACGGTCGACCTGGTAGAACGGATTCCCGACGTGCGGTTCAACGGGGATTTTTCACACTGATACACCGGTCTGGAAATGCTATACGGACCGTTGGAAGAAAAACTGGCCTTTCTCCAGCCTGTGTTTGACCGGGTGCGTTTTTTGCACGGACGCATCGGCAACCCCGGTTGTATGCAGGTAGATATCGGAGACGGCTCGGGGCGTACGTACGTAGAACACTTCAAGGAGATGTGGACCCGCAGTTTTTCCGGTTTTCTGCGCACTGCCCAACCGGGCGACTTTATTCCGTTCAACCCGGAACCGCTACAACCCGCCAGCTACTACGCACGTACGCTCCCCAATGCGCAAGGCGAGCCGTTGGAAGAGGGCGACCGTTGGCAACAGGCGCTGTTGTATACCGAAATAGCCAAATCGTGTTTCGAGAAAGCAAAAAAAGAAAGGACAGAGACGTGATCAGCGTGCTTGCGTTTATCCGGGTAAACCCCGGCAAAGCCAAAGATTTTCTTGAAGCGTTTGCAGACAATGTCGGCAATGTACGGGCCGAAAACGGATGTATCGAATATTTCGCCACTGTCGATATAGACACCGGTCTGTCGATACAGGAGTTGAATGCCGATCTGGTGACGGTCATCGAAAAGTGGGAGAGTCTCGACGCGCTGCGTGCGCATCTTGCCGCGCCGCACATGGCGGTTTATCGGGAAAAGGTCAAAGACATCGTGGAGGGGGTCTCGCTCAAGGTGCTCAAAGAGGCTTAACGCTTTCCGTTTACTTCGGACAACACAGGTTTGAGGACGGTCCAGACCGTCTCGGCTACACTCCGATGACCTTCGGGCGTGGGGTGGATGCCGTCGGGCAGGTTGAGACGCGGAACGCCTCCGACTTTTTCGAGGATAAAGGGAATAAGAACCGCCCTGTTTTGTTGCGCCAGTTCCGAAAACATTTTTTTGAACTGAGCCGTGTACGAGGGGCCGAGGTTGGGCGGCGCCTGCATCCCCGCGATGACAAGACGCGCGCGGGGATAGCGGGCGCGCACCTGATCCACGATACCTTGCAGATTTTTACGGGTCTCGCGTAGATCGATCCCCCGCAACGCGTCGTTTCCTCCCAATTCGAGTACGAACACGTCCACCCGATTCTTGAGCATCCAGTCGATACGCCGAAGCCCGCCCGCCGTGGTCTCGCCGCTCAGCCCGCCGTTGACCACGCGCAGTTTCCAGCGCTCACGGTCTATTTTGCGTTGGACAAGCGCCGGAAACGCCTCGCTTTCCTCTACGCCGAACCCGGCGGTAATGCTGTCGCCAAAAAACAAAATCACGGGCATATCCGCGATACGGCCCGTTTCACCGCCCTGTGCAAAAACGAACGTCGGCCCTGCCGCAACACACAGAATGACCAGCAATCCCCAACGTATACGATACCTTGCCCAGTCCACGGTCTTATCCTTTGTCCGCCGGATGTCTTTTCGCTTCCTCCCACAGCGCGTCTAACCGCTCGAACGAGGCGTCTTCCAGACTTTCTCCGTTTAAACGCAGGGTTTTTTCGATATACCGGAACCGGTCGATAAACTTGCGGTTCGACTTTCTCAGCGCATCTTCGGGGGTGACGCGGACATGCCGGGCAAGATTGACCATCGAAAACAACAGATCGCCAAATTCCTCTTCGAGTCGCGTCCGGTCCCCGCGTCCGACGGCTTCGTCCAACTCGTCGAATTCTTCGCGCACCTTGCGGATGACATCCTCGACACGGGTCCAGTCGAAGTTGACACGTTCGGCCTTCTCTTGAATGCGGTACGCCTGAAGCAATGCCGGCAGATGACCGGGAACGCCGTCCAAAATGGACCCATCGACCCCACTCTTTTCCGCCCGTTTGATCTTTTCCCAGTTTTCAAGCACCTCGGAAGCCGTATCCGCCTTTACATCCCCAAAAACATGCGGATGTCGGCGGATCAGTTTGTCCACGATACGGTCTGCAACGGCGTCTAAATCGAATCGCTGCGCTTCTTCGGCGATCTGGGCATGAAAAACAACCTGAAGCAAAAGATCACCCAACTCTTCGCAAAACGCTCCGTCGTCACCCGTCTCTATTGCGTCGAGTACCTCGTAGGCTTCTTCGATCAGATACGGGCGCAACGTTTGGTGGGTCTGCTCCCGATCCCACGGACATCCCGTCTCGGACCTGAGCGCCGCCATGATCTCGACCAGTCTGTCTACCGAACGACTCATATCCTTCTCTCACCGTAGTTGCAAGCGTTGCGTATCGTAGTGTTCGAATCCACGTGGATTTTGTTTGCTAGCTACCCGTCTTTGCCTGTAGCCGTAGGATTTTCAATCTGGACTCGCCATCGGGCGACGTCAAGAATTTTCCCTTGCGGCAGAACGTTTTCGCCGATAAACTGTACGCAAGAAGTGGTGCCGACCTCGGACATTCGAAACAGGAGAACGCGGCTATTTCATCCCTCCGGCGACTAATACCGTATATCCTCCGTTATCGGGGCGCGATGTCGCTCGGATTCGCGTCCCTGCTCCTTACAAACCTCATCATGCTTATCGCTCCGCAAATTCTCCAGCGGGCGATCGACACCTTGCGTGTTTCCTCCGACCCCGGCTCCCTGCCGATCCATGCGATGCTTTTTGTGCTTGTCATGGTCGTTCAGGGCGTATTCCGCTATATGGTACGCCAGACCATCGGCGTGGTTTCGCGCCGAATCGAATACGACCTGAGAAACGATCTGTACCGATGTTTGCAGTCGCTTCCTCTCGCCTATTACCACAAAAACCGCACCGGCGACATCATGTCGCGGCTGACCAACGATCTGGGATCGGTCCGCAACCTGCTCGGTCCCGGTATCATGTATTCCGCCAATGCGCTGATTCTGTTTGTCGCGGCGCTGGCGGTGATGCTCTCGATGAATGTCGCGCTTACGCTCATGGCGCTGATTCCGATGATCGTTCTACCGCTGTTTAGCAATCGGATGAGCAAGCGGCTCTACGACCGTTCGCGCGCGGTGCAGGAGCAGATCGCCGTGCTGAGCGGCATGGCGCAGGAGACTGTTGCCGGTGTCCGTGTGATCAAAGCCTATCAGCGCGAAGAAGCCGCGTTCGACCGGTTTTGCGCGGCAAGCCGGGAATATGTCGAGAAATGCATGGGACTGGTCCGGGTGGAGGGGGCGATATGGCCGCTCATGGGCGCCATAGCGGGGTTGAGCAGCGTGATCGTGGTCTGGTACGGCGGACTTAGGGTAATCGACAACGAACTTACGCTTGGAGAACTGGTGGCGTTCGAGGCATATCTCGGCTATCTCATGTGGCCGCTTATGGCGTTTGGATGGGTGATCAACGTAGCACAACGCGGAAAGGCCTCCATGACGCGGCTGACGGAACTTTTGGATGCGCCCGGCCAAGACGGTCGGACGGAGCCGGAGGACCGTGAAACCGTCTTTCGGGGACACATCGAATTTCGCAACCTTACTTTTTCCTACAACGACGGCGTTCCGGTGCTGGAAAACATTTCTTTTACACTCGAACCCGGCAAGACACTGGCCGTCGTCGGCCCCACCGGATCGGGCAAAAGCACGCTTGTCAACCTCATCTCCCGGCTTTACGACCCCTTGCCCAAAACCGTTTTTCTCGACGGTCACGACGTGCTCTCGCTCCCGCTTCGGCGGCTTCGGGAGGCGGTCGGCGCGGTTCCGCAGGATACGTTTTTGTTTTCACGGACCATAGCCGGAAACATCGCCTACGGGGTGCCGGAGGCAACGGCGGACGAAATCCGTAAGGCGGCGGAAACGGCCCGGATCGACCACGATATCGCCGGATTTCCGAATAGATACGAAACCAAGATCGGCGAGCGCGGCGTCACCCTGTCCGGTGGCCAGAAACAGCGTACCGCCATCGCGCGGGCCGTTCTTTCCGACCCTGTCGTGTTGATCCTCGACGACTGTCTTTCGAATGTGGACACTTACACCGAAGAAGAAATCCTCCAGCGGATGCGTGTCTTTATGAAAGACAGAACCACGCTTATCGTGGCCCACCGGATTTCTTCGATCAAACACGCGGACCGGGTTCTGGTCCTCGAACACGGACGAATCGTGGAACAGGGCGATCATGGGACGCTTTTGGCCAACGGCGGGCTGTACGCGCGTATGTACGAAAAACAAAGACTTCAGGTATCCCTCGCGGAAACGACATAAGATGTTTTTTGTTTGGGATGTCACCTTTCAAATCTTCCTACTATGAGCAACGAACGCGACGAAGAGGTTCAGGGCAAAGCCTACGATCGGGTGATCATGCGTCGGTTGCTGACCTATTTGCGTCCGTATCGCGCGCATATCGGCATATCGGTGATTTTGCTGTTGGTGGTAGCCGGTCTGCGACTGGCCGGTCCCTATCTCACTAAAATCGCCATCGACAACTTTATCGTGACCGGCGACGTGGAGGGACTGCATAAGGTCGGGATCGCTTATACGGGCGTCCTGGTGTCGATTTTTATCTGTCGTTATATCCAGATATACCTGACGAATCTGGCCGGACAGCGGGTCATGTACGACATCCGGGTAGCGGTATACAGGCATCTGCAAAAGCTGTCGGTAGCCTATTACGACCGCAACCCCGTCGGGCGGTTGATCACTCGTGTCACCAACGACATCGAAGCACTCAACGAGATGTTTTCGTCGGGTGTCGTCAACATATTCGGCGACATATTTTCGTTGATCGGCATCATGGCCGTGATGATCACACTCGACTGGAAACTTGCGCTGGTCAGTTTTGCCGTACTTCCACTTCTGACCTACAGCGCGGGTCATTTTCGTTCGAAGGTGCGCTCCGCCTACCGAGAAGTCCGCGCCATCGTATCGCGTTTGAACGCGCATCTTCAGGAGAGCATCACCGGGATGCACGTCACGCAACTGTTTAACCGTCAGGAGCGCAACTTCGGGGAATTCGAGGATATCAACCGTGAGCATCAGGACGCCTATATCCGCACCATTCGGTATTACGCGATATTTTTTCCAGCGGTGGAAGTCATCGGCGCGCTGGCTGTAGGTTCGATCATCTGGTACGGGGGTGGACAAGTCGTTCAGGGCGCTATCTCGCTCGGTGTGCTTGTGGCGTTTCTCCAATATGCACAGCAGTTTTTTCAACCCATCAGCAACCTGAGCGAACAGTACAATACCATGCAGGCGGCAATGGCCGCCTCGGAGCGACTGTTTGTCGTACTCGACGAAAAACCGTCGGTTTCCGATTCGGAGCATCCGGTCGTACTCGGACGACCTTCGGGGCGTATCGAGTTTCGAGGAGTTTGGTTTTCCTACAACGAACCGGAGTGGGTGCTGAAAGACGTAAATTTTACCGTCGAACCGGGACAGCGTGTGGCTTTTGTCGGCGCGACGGGCGCCGGGAAGTCCACCATCATCAACCTGATCTGCCGTTTTTACGACCCCCAGCGCGGGCAAGTGCTTATCGACGGCGTCGATATTCGGACCCTAAGCCAGCAAGAACTGAGAAAATATATCGGGCTTGTGCTTCAGGATGTTTTTCTTTTTTCCGGCACGATAGAGGACAACATCCGGCTTTGGAACGACACCGTCACGTTCGAAGACGCACGCGAGGCCGCGGTTCGAATCAACGCGCATCCCTTTGTCTCACGTCTTCCCGAAGGATACGCGGCTTCGCTCGGAGAACGCGGTTCGAACCTTTCCACCGGCCAGCGGCAACTGATCTCGTTTGCCAGGGCGCTTGCCTACGATCCCGCCATTCTGGTACTGGACGAGGCTACTTCCAGCATCGACACGGAAACCGAGCGGCTTATTCAGGATGCGCTTCGCACCCTTATGGCAAACCGAACCTCGCTTATCGTGGCGCACCGGCTTTCCACCATACAGGACGCCGACCAGATCATCGTGCTTCACCGGGGACAGATACACGAGTCCGGCGCGCACCGAAAACTGCTTGACACAGGAGGTCTCTATACCCGGTTGTATCAGCTTCAGTACCGGGAACAGGAATCCGTGTCGGGCGAATGAAGAGGGAGGCCGACATGCATCCCAAGACGCGCTCTTCTATGTACAGAAACTCTTTGAAAACAGGCGGTTAAGACGAAAAAACTGTTGACATCCCCCCCCGTCTCTTCTACATTGTAGAGTTCTCTTGGGTTGGACGCCTAAGAGAAAGGTCCGGTTCGAATGATCAGAGGACACGTCCTTATACTCAACCAGAATTACGAGCCGTTGTGCGTATGCACCGCACGGCGCGCGGTCGTGCTGGTCATGCTGGGCAAAGCGGAAGTGATCGACACATATCCCGATCCGGTGCATACCGTACGAGAGCCGATTCCGCTGCCCTGTATCGTACGGCTCAACAATTTTGTAAAGGTTCCGCAAAACGGCATTTTGCTGTCCCGCAAAAATGTGCTCAAAAGAGACGGCCATCAGTGTCAGTACTGCGGAACGACCAAAGGTCCCTTGACGGTGGATCATGTGATTCCTCGAAATCGAGGTGGCGAGGACTCATGGGAAAATCTGGTGTGTGCCTGCCAGAAGTGTAACAATCACAAGGGAGATCGTTCGCTCGAATACGCGGACATGGCGTTGCTTCGCAAGCCCAAAGCCCCCACACGCATCCATTTTATCCGGGATTTTATCGGTGTGGGGCATCAGTCGTGGCGCCCGTACCTGTTCCTCAAAATATAGGAGGGTCGGTCTCATGGCGTATCAGGTCAGACTGGAAAATTTCGAAGGCCCGCTGGACCTGTTGCTGTTTCTGATTCAGGAAAACGAAGTCGATATCTACGATATCCCGGTTGCCCTGATCACGCAGCAATATCTCCAATATATCGAGATGATGCAACTTATGGACCTCGAAGTGGGCAGCGAGTATCTGATCATGGCGGCCACGCTTTTGCGGATCAAGGCACGGATGTTGTTGCCGCGTCACCGTGACGAAGACGAGACCGAGGAGGAGGATCCACGCGCCGAGCTGGTCCAGCGGTTGGTGGAGTATCGGCAATACAAAGAGGCGGCGCACGTTCTTGCGGAACAGGAGGAGCGGCGTACCGGCATGTTTTTCAGACCGGCCTTTCCGGGATGGGACGACGGTGACGCGCTTGAAGGCATAGATCACGGTCTGGGACACGGCATGAGTCTATGGGATCTGTTACGGGCTTTTCGTCTGGTGCTGGACCGCGCAGGAGAAGAGTTCGAGAAAACCATAGACCGCGAAGCCATTTCCATCGAAGACCGAATGAGCGAACTGTTGTTCCGGCTGCGCCAAGAGAACGGATTTGCCTTTCATCGTCTTTTTTCGGACACCGATTCGCGTCTGATGGTGGTCGTTACTTTTTTAGCGTTGCTCGAACTTATTCGAGAGCACAAAATCGCCGTTACACAAACCGAAACGCTGGGCGACATCTATCTGTTCGACCCGACGTCTCCGGTGATATCGACCTGAACGCAACATGGAAAATTCCGTTACCGAACCTTCGTCTGCGGCCATCATAGAGGCACTGCTTTTTTCGACCGATTCCGCGTTGTCCGTCAACGATTTGAGTGCCATTCTCGACGGTATGGACGCCAAAGAGGTCGAGCGGTGTATTCACAGTCTCCAGCAAGGATATGAGACGACGGAGCGCAGTTTTTCCATCGCCACGGTGGCGGGGGGGTTTCAACTAGTCACCCGTCCGGAATACGCTCGCTGGATAAAACGGTTGTATCGTGGCCGCATTCCCTCGCGTCTTACACAGGCGTCGTTGGAGTGTTTGGCCATCGTGGCCTATCGGCAGCCGATCAGCCGAACGGAAATCGAAGCGGTCCGGGGCGTCAACGTGGACGGTGTCATGCGGACCTTGCTGGACCGCAATCTGATCCGCATCGCCGGGCGTGGCGAAGGGGTAGGTCGGCCTATCCTCTATGCCACCACCGATGAATTTTTGCGGTATTTCGGACTGAACCGGCTGTCGGACATGCCCAAGATAGACGAACTCAAAGAGATGCTCAGAGAACGCGACGAAGCGCTTCACGAGGAAGCACAGGAGTCGCTTTTTCCGGCGCCTCATATACCCCATTTCGAGCGTGATGAGACTGAATAAATTTTTGGCCGGCTGTGGGGTAGCGTCCCGACGCAAGGCCGACGAACTTATCGCCGCAGGCAAGGTGCGGGTAAACGGGACGGTGGAAGATCGGCTTGGTGTGGACGTAGACCCCACACGGGACGCCGTTACGGTGGAAGGACGCCCCGTGCGTCTGACCGAGTCTTACGCCTACTATGCGTTCCACAAACCGACGCGGTGTCTTACGACAGTGACCGACCCGTTCGGACGCGCGACCGTGATGGAGTATCTGCGCGGCGTACGGGAACGGGTGTTTCCGGTGGGGCGACTTGACTTCGACACCGAGGGGTTGTTGCTGTTTTCAAACGACGGCGCTTGGAGTCACACGCTGCTTCATCCGCGTTTCGGTGTGGAAAAGGAATATCGCGTTCTGGTGGAGGGTGTTCTCGGGGAAGAGGAACTTCGCCTGTTGCGAAACGGGGTTCCTCTGCCCGAAAAACCGACCGCCCCCGCCCGCGTGGTCGTGGAAGCGATCCAAAACGGTAACACATGGCTTAACATTACGATACACGAAGGAAAAAAACGACAGATTCGCAACATGATGGACTATGTCGGTCATCCGGTAACACGGCTTTTGCGGACGCGCATCGGGCCGGTCAGACTGTGCAGTTTGACCGCCGGAAAATGGCGCTCGCTTACCCAAGCCGAGGTCGCGGCCCTCAGAGAGGTCGCCGAAGGGCCGGGACGCCGATAGCATAGCTGTGTCGGAGTCCGGATGTCGGAAAATCGGCATAGGGCCGACGACCCGCACCCGGTTATTTATCATTTCAAGGAGGAGAGTCATGTCAGAAGAAACCCCGAAGCCGTCGTCCGACGAAACGGAGACGACTTCATTACCCGTCGAAACTGCGGAGACGGCGCAGGGTAGTTCCGCAGAAAATGGCGAAAAACCGTCCCGTGCGCCCTATACGCTCCCCAAATGGATAGACGAGCAAGAACTGGACGAACAGGCGATGCAGGACTTCGCCAGCATGATCCGGGTGTACGACGATACGATGAAGTCCATTACCGAAGGTGAAATAGTCTCCGGACGGGTCGTCGCCATAGAAAGCGGAGACGTCATCATCGACGTGGGATTCAAATCGGAAGGCGCGATCTCGCTTTCCGAGTTTACCGAACCGGATACGATTCATGTCGGCGACATCATCGAAGTATATCTGGAGAGCATAGAAGACCAGGAAGGTCAACTGGTCATCTCCAAACAAAAAGCCGACTTTATGAAGGTTTGGGATAGCATCCGCGAGGCGTACGACGGCGGAGAGGTGGTCAACGGCCAGGTGTTGCGGCGTATCAAAGGCGGTCTTGTCGTCGATCTGTTTGGCGTAGACGCCTTCCTGCCCGGCTCTCAGGTGGCGCTTAAACAAACCCCCAACCTCGACCAATTTTTGAGCCAGTCGCTTACGTTCAAAATCATCAAACTCAACAAAAGCCGACGCAACATCGTCGTATCGCGGCGCGTGGTGCTCGAAGAGGAAAAGGAACACCTCAAAAAGAATATCATCTCCGAGCTGGAAAAAGGTCAGGTACGCAAGGGCGTCGTGAAAAACATCACCGATTTTGGCGCCTTCGTAGACCTCGGCGGTATCGACGGGTTGCTCCACATCACCGATATGTCGTGGGGCCGTATTGGTCATCCGTCCGAATTGGTCAGCATCGGTCAGGAAATCACGGTGGCCATTCTCGAGTTCGACCGCGACCGCGAACGGATTTCGCTGGGTCTCAAACAGCTTGAACCATACCCGTGGGCCAATGTAGCCGAACAGTACCCCGTCAGCACGGTCGTCAAGGGTCGCGTAGTCAGCATTACCGACTACGGCGCGTTTGTCGAGTTGGAAAAAGGCGTCGAAGGGCTTATCCATATCTCGGAGATGTCCTGGACCAAACACATCACCCACCCGTCCAAACTGGTCTCCATCAACGATGTCATATCGGCGATGGTACTTAAGGTAGATCAGCAGAACGAGAAAATCTCGCTCGGCATGAAACAGACTCAGCCGGACCCGTGGAAAGCGCTCGAAGAGAAATTCCCCATCGGAACGATCGTCATGGGCAAGGTACGCAACCTTACCGCGTTTGGCGCTTTCGTGGAGCTTGAAGAGGGGATCGACGGTCTGGTGCATATCTCGGATATGTCGTGGACCAAACGTATCAAACACCCCAGCGAGATCCTCAAAAAGGGTGACGATGTTCGCGTGGTAGTACTCAATATCGACACCGACGCACGCCGGATTTCGCTCGGCATCAAACAGGTCACGGAAGATCCGTGGATTTCGCTGGCGGATGTGTACCCGGTAGACGTGGAAACCACCGGTAAAATCGTCCGTCTGCTGGAACGCGGCGTAGTCGTCGAACTCCCGCACGACGTAGAGGGTTTTGTACCCATCTCGCAACTCGGCCATCCGAATATCAAACGACCGGGTGACGCGTTCAAGGAAGGCGAGGACATTCCCCTCAAAGTCATCGAGTTTGACGTCAAAAACCGCCGTATCGTGCTAAGCGTCAAAGCCTATTTCCGAGACCGGGAACGCGCCGAAGTGGACGAATATCTCCAGCAGCACCCGATAGAAGCCACGGCAATCGGTGACGTGGCCACCATAGAGGGCGAACTCGCCGGCGAAAAACTCGATACCGGAACCAGCGAATAGACGTCTATTCTAAACCTGCTCCGAGGGAGTGCGCGACCACGCATGTCAAACGAATCTACCCCTTCCGTGGCGTTGCACACCCTCGGTTGCAGGCTGAACCATTACGAGACGGAGGCGATCCGGGAAAAGTTCGTTGCCGAAGGATTCCGGGTCGTTCCGTTTACCTCCGAAGCCGACGTATACGTGGTCAACACGTGTACGGTGACCGGCCAAGCCGACTATCAGGCACGACAGACGCTTCGTCGTGTCATCCGCCAATCCCCCGACTCCTTTGTCGTAGCTACCGGATGCTACGCCCAGACCGATGCACAAGCGCTTTTGGACATCGAAGGCGTGAATCTGGTACTCGGCAATGCGGAAAAGGCCGACATCGTCAGATATGTAACCGAGGGGCGACGCACAGCGCAGCCCTCGGCCATCGTCACTCGACGGAGCGATCTGTCCTCGTTTGACGAAAGTCTCGACGTACACGCCTTTGCCGACCATACGCGGGCGTTGCTCAAAATACAGGATGGGTGCGATCAGTTTTGTTCGTTTTGCATCATCCCTTGGGCACGAGGAAGACACAGAAGCCGCTCCGCAAACTCCATAGACCGGGAATTGGCGTCGTTCCAAGCAGGTGGCTTCCGGGAAGTGGTGCTTACCGGCGTGCATCTCGGCGAATACGGCTCCGACTTACGACCGGTCTCGTCGCTCTGTGAGACGATAGAAACCATCCTGAGCCGCCCGTACCCGGCCCGGTTGCGTTTGAGTTCGATATGGCCGACCGCCGTCACTCCTTCGCTTGTCGGTTTTATGACCCGCCATCAACCCCGGTTTTGCCGATATCTTCATCTGGCCGTCCAGCACGCAGACAACGAAATACTCGCGGCGATGCGGCGCCCCTATACCGTAGAAGACACCGACACCGTCATCCGACAGGTTGTACGGGACATCCCGGGTATCTGTCTCGGTGCCGACATCATGACCGGGTTCCCGGGTGAAACGTCCGCGCATTTCGACCGGATGTACCGGTGGTTGGAAGACGCGCCCTTGGCGTATCTACACGTATTTTCCTATTCTCCCCGCAAACATACCCTTGCCGCGCGAATGCCAGGACAGGTAAACCCTCGCCAAACAAAGGAGAGAAGTCTTTTGCTCCGTCGTCTGAGCGAGAGCAAAACCGAAGCATTCTACCGTTCGTTCGTAGGCAGTGAAGTGGAAGTGCTGGTAGAAACCTCGGAAAGAGAAGGGAGGCTTTCGGGGCGGACGGACAACTATGTGCGGGTCGAGTTTGAGGGGCCGGATTCGCTGATGGGGCATACGGTCGTTGTGCGGCTTACGGAGGCGAACGGACAACGTGCCGTAGGGGTGCAACCCCCGGTAGAAAGACGTTGACAGCCGTCGGATGCGGCTATATCTTAAGATGCGTTTGCGCCAGTAGCTCAGTGGATAGAGCGACGGCCTCCGGAGCCGTAGGTCAGAGGTTCAAGTCCTCTCTGGCGTATTTTCCCTTTCAAAATATCCCGTTTTTTTCTTCGTGTAGCGTATTGCCAAGCAGATAACGCACCGTCGAGGCGTACCATCTGGCTTGGCGCCCTCCACGCGCGACCTGCTTGGTCGCCACGCCTGTCCGATTAAGTTCATCGGCGATCTTGCGCAGAGACCACCGATTTTCGCGCCACGTCCGTACCTGAGCCAGAACTTCCTGCTCGACTCGGTTGGGGTTTAATTGATTCCCCACGAGATCGTATCCGTATGGTGTTACACCGTAGGAAAAACGGTTCGATTTTTTTAGCGCGATATCGGTCCGTGTCCGCTCCGACGTAAGAGACGGCTCCAAGACCGCCAGTTCCGCCGTTGTGCGGCGAAATATCTCCCCTTCCTCCGTGTCCGACTGGATCGGCGCGCCGCCCATATCCGTTACATGCAAGGTAAGACCAAGCGCCGTCCATGCCGATAGATACAAAAGAATTTCGTCGGCACTGCGAAAAAGACGGTCCAATTTCCAGATCACCACATGCCCTACACCGCCCGACTCGACCACCTTGAGCAAATCTCTCCCTCCAAGCCGGTGTGTCAACGGTATAGCGCCAGCTACCCGGTCGTCGCGAACCGTAAGAATAGCATCCAGGGAAACCGAGCGGCAATAGGCGGAGATAGACGCTTCCTGAGCGCGCATGGCTTTTTCGTCGGGTTCGTGTTCCTGCGGCCCTATACGGAGATAGCATACGGCTTTGTTCATAGCCACGGATTCCTGGATAAACGGATGAAAGAAACGGCGCAATGTATGGATAGGTACTGTTTTGGACGGGCTTTATCAATTCAATTTTTTCTTGCGATATTGTCGTAGGGGCTGTATATTTACAAGGTGTTCCGGTTTGGCCCGTCGTCGAACGCCGGGTATCTTTCGGGCCGGGCCGGTCTTGTGAAGTGGGCGGTGGGGTTGCCCGCTTTTTTTGTATAGACACGCTGGAGAGTACGCCATTGATCGACGATCGGGAAACGATCTTGTCGCGTGTCAGACCGCTGATCGATCCTGTCGTCGAAAAGGCCGGGCTGGAACTGGTCGACGTCGAACTTACCGGTGGGCATGGTCGGGCGATTTTGCGGGTCTTGGTAGACAGACAGGAGCGGGTGACGCTCGACGAATGCGTACGGGTAAATCGGGCGCTCTCGGACCTTCTCGATGTCGAGGATCCGATTCCTTATACGTACACGCTGGAAGTTTGTTCTCCCGGCTTGGATCGCCCGTTCAAGACGTTGCGCGACTATGAACGCGCCATCGGAAAACCGATCCGGATCGTTACGCGGGAAAATTTCGAAGGGACCAACGTCCATATAGGACGGCTGGAAACATGCAGCGACACGGAGGTTGCCGTCCGCATCGGCGAGACGCTCCGGATCATTCCCGTGTCGATCGTTCAGAAAGCGCAGAAAGAAATCGTCTGGGAATAGGCGGCGTATCCGCCGGAGGTATAGATGGCATGAATTATGAAGTGACGGAAGCCTTAAGTCAGATCATGCGCGAGAAAAACGTCGACCGTACGGTGGTGATGGAAACCTTGCGCACCGGTCTTGTGGCGGCGGCGCGCAAACAATTCGGCACCGGTGAAAACATCGACCTGCGGATGGACGAGAAAACCGGCCGGATGGAGATGGTGGCGACATGGAACGTGGTGGGTGACGTGGTCGATCCTGAGACCGAAAAAACGCTTGCCGAGGCGCGTCAGATCGACCCGTCGGCGCGGGTAGGAGAGACGTTCGAGCAGACGCTTCCTTTCGATCTTTTCGGGCGCAACGCCATCCAAGCGGTCAAACAGGTGGTTGTCCAGCGTGTACGCGAGGCCGAACGCGAAAACATCTACGAACTGTACAAGGACCGCGTGGGCGACACCGTTACCGGTACCGTACAACAGGTGGACCGGGGCAACATCATCGTCAAGCTGGACCGGGCTGAGGCGTTGGTTCCGTGGCGCGAACAGATTCGCCGGGAAAAGTACAAACAGGGCGAAACAATCCGCGCGTACATATTCGAAGTACAGAAATCGGCCAAAGGCCCGCAGATTCTTCTTTCACGCACCCATCCCGGTTTTCTGGAAATCCTGTTTCGGATGGAAGTCCCCGAAATACACGAAGGCATCGTGGAGGTTAAGTCGGTCGCGCGTGAACCCGGCGACCGGTCCAAGATCGCCGTGTTTTCGCATGACAACCGAGTAGACGGGGTAGGAGCATGCGTGGGGATGAAGGGCACACGCGTACAGGCGGTGGTCCGGGAACTTAACAACGAACGAATCGATATCGTGCCGTGGAGCAACGACCCTACCGTATTTGTCACGCAGGCGCTCCGTCCGGCGAACGTGTCGCAGGTTCATATCCTCGATATTGCCGAAAAAAAGATGCGTGTCGTCGTCGAGGACGATCAACTGTCGCTTGCCATCGGCAAGGCAGGGCAAAACGCCCGGCTTTCCGCCAAGTTGACCGGCTGGAACATCGACTTGATCAAGCGTTCCGACCTTGAGAAACAGTTGATGGCCGAGACGTTCGGGGTAGATCGCGACGAAAAGGAAGAGGAAGTTTCGGATTTGGGCGGTGTTCCGGTAGACGACTTGGTGGGGCTTTCGCCCAAGTGGCTGGAAAAACTCAAGGAGGCGGGGTATACAACCATCGAGTCGTTGGAAGGGGTGACGCGGGAACAGCTCATGGAGATTCCCGGTGTCGGGGCGGCGACGGCAGACAAGATGTTGACGGCGGTCCGGGGCGCACAATAAACGGTGGAGCCGCAGATGAAAAGAGTCCGGGAAACACAAGACGGCGTTTCCAACGGCGAATTGCGGCCTGTGATTTCGGATTCGATCTTGGGATTGATCGGTCTTGCCTTTCGCGCGCGTCAGGTGCGGGCAGGTGCTTCGGCAACCCGAGCGCTGATTCGTTCGGGCAAGGCGCGTCTTGTAGTGGTGGCTAAGGACAGTTCGGAGAATACGAAGCGGTTGTTTACCTATCTTGCCCGGCAACAGGCGATTCCCATCGTAGAAGGACACACCTGCGAGGAGTTCGGCGTTTGTTTCGACGGCGCTCCCAAGGCAGTGGTGACGATAATCGACGCTCATTTTGCAGACGGCATTCTAAAAAAAGCCGGCATACGATCCCCCCGAAACGGGAGGACCCACCAGGGGGAGGCATAACGATATGGCCCGAAAAAGAATCTACGAAGTTGCCCGTCAGTACAACATTTCGAGCGATGCGCTCATCCAGATGCTGCGCGACCTCAAACACGACGTAAAGAGTCACATGAGTGTCATGGACGAAAAGATGATTCTTGACGTCAACATGAAGTTCGAGGCTGAAAAGATCGCGGCGCGCGAGGATCAGGCCCGCAAAAAGCTGATGGCTGAAAAGACGGAAAAACCGGTGAGCGAAAAACCACAGCCCGGAAAATCACCCGTCGCCGCACCGCAAGGTCCGCAAGGGGGACCCCAGCAGTCGCAGACCGCCCCTGCCGCGCAACGTCCGCAAGGAGGGCCGCGCCCGTCGGGTGCCGGACTGCAACGTCCATCGGGTGCCGGACCCCAACGTCCGCAAGGAGGGCCGCGTCCGTCGGGTGCCGGACCCCAACGTCCGCAAGGGGGATCACCACGCCGCCCCGCTTCCCCGGCCACCGCCCCGGCCCGACCGGCAACGGCTCCGTCTTACGATGCCGGTGGAGAGGATCGTGCCCGACGCCATCGGTCAAAACGAAAAAAACGTCCGGCAACGGATCAACGTGAGGTGGAAGCCAGCGTACGCCGTACCCTTGCCCAGATGGACACGGGCCGTGTACGCCGACGCCGACGCCGCGGTGGAAAAGACGAGGACGGTGAAGAAACCGATCAGGGCAACCTGATTCAGGTTCCGGAGTTTATTTCCGCCGCCGAACTGGCCGAATACATCGGCGTAAACCCGACGGCCATCGTCGCCAAATGTTTTCAGATGGGGCTGATGATCACCATAAACCAGCGACTCGATATGGCTACCTTGGTGACCGTCGCCGCGGAATTCGGTTTTGAACTGGAAGAACAGGCCGAATACGGTCTCGAATTTCTGGAGGAAGAAGAAAAGGAAGAAGAGGAAGCGGAACTCGATGCACGTCCCCCTGTCGTGACTATCATGGGGCATGTAGATCACGGAAAAACCTCGTTGCTCGACTACATCCGCGAGAGCAACGTAATCGCTGGGGAAGCGGGTGGTATCACGCAGCATATCGGTGCGTACGAAGTGGAACTTCCCCAAGGGAAAATCGCATTTCTGGATACACCCGGTCACGAAGCGTTTTCGGCCATGCGTGCGCGTGGCGCTCAAGCCACCGATTTGGTCGTGCTCGTCGTCGCGTCGGACGAGGAAGTCATGCCGCAAACGGTGGAAGCCATAGACCACGCCAAAGCCGCCAGCGTTCCGATCATTGTTGCGCTCAACAAGATGGACCTCCCTACGGCGCGTCCGGATCGTATCAAGGATCAGTTGGGGCATCACGGTCTGATCCCGGAAGAATGGGGAGGTGAGACCATCATGTGCGAGGTATCGGCCAAAACCGGCACCGGGGTCGATCACTTGCTGGAGATGATACTGCTTCAGTCCGAGGTGCTGGACCTAAAGGCCAACTACAACCGGCGTGCGCAGGGTGTAGTCATCGAAGCGGAACTGGACAAGGGACGCGGAACGATGGCGACGGTACTGATCCAGCAAGGCGTATTAAAAGTTGGAGATCCCTTTGTTGCGGGCCAGAACAGCGGCAAGGTGCGGGCGCTCCTCAATGAACGAGGTCACCGAATGGAGTCCGCCGGGCCATCCACCCCGGTTCAGATCATGGGATTTACGGGTATGCCGCAGGTGGGGGATATGTTTGCGGTGATGGAATCGGAGCAGTTGGCACGGGAAATCAGCAACAAACGCCAGCAACTGCGGCGCGCACATGACTATCGCCAAGCACGCCCTGTCACCCTCGAAGATATCTATCATCAGATACAGGAAGGGCAGATACAAGAACTGCCTTTGGTGATCAAGGGCGACGTAGGCGGTTCGGTAGAAGCGTTGAGCGACCAGCTTATTCGGCTTGAAAACGACGAGGTAAAAATCCGGATCATCCATGCCGGGGTCGGTGCGATCAACGAATCCGACGTGTTGCTGGCGACCGCCTCCAACGCCATCATCATCGGGTTTCACGTACGCCCGGCCAATGCCCGCGTCCGCGATCTCGCCGAACGCGAAAAAGTCGATATCCGGTTGTACGATATCATTTACCGGGTTACGCAGGATGTTACGGCCGCGCTCGAAGGGATGCTCAAACCGGAAATTCAGGAAAAGGTCGTGGGGATCGTCGAAATTCGGGAAATCTTCCGGGTGCCGCGTGCCGGCGTCGTAGCCGGATGTCTGGTCCAGTCGGGATCGGTTCGTCGTAACGCATCGGTCCGGTTGGTACGGGACGGCGTGGTGGTGTACGATGGCACGATCGGATCGTTGCGTCGGTTTAAGGAAGATGTGCGCGAAGTGCAGACCGGGTTCGAGTGCGGTCTGACAATCGACGGGTATCAGGATTTAAAAGAGCGTGATCAGGTGGAAGTATACGAAACACAGGAAGTGGCCCGTCAGTTTCAGGTACGATAACGCATGGTGGTAGCTACCTGTCGGATCGAGATGTTCGTGCCGGAAAGCGGCTCACTTAAGGGAAAACGTCAGGTCGTCAAAGCGCTCAAAGATCGGATTCGCAGCCGTTTTAACGTATCGGTGGCGGAAGTCGATCATCAGGATTTGTGGCAACGGGCGACGCTTGGCGTGGCGGTTGTGTCCAACGAATCGGCCCATGCCGATCAGACATTGGCGCACGTCATTCGGCTGGTCCAACAGGAACCACGATTGACGGTACTCGATATACAGACCGAATTTCGATAGGACGTTGAAATGCCGCACCGTCGCCCGGTCCGCGTGGCGGACCAGATCAAAGAAGAAATCAGCGACATTCTTCGCACCGAGATGAAAGATCCGCGTTTGGGTTTTCTGACGATTACGGCGGTGGATATCTCGACCGATCTGCGTCATGCAAAGGTATTTTTTAGTGTGTTGGGGACCGACAAAGAGAAAGAACAATGCCGAACTACGCTTGAGAAGGCGGCAGGATTTGTCCGGTCACAGCTTGGTCGGCGTGTCAGGATGCGGCATATCCCTGAACTTTTGTTTCGCTATGACGACTCGTATGCCTACGCGCAGCGTATTGCCGAGGTCATGAAAAAAATAGAACCTGAATCCGACGGCGAAGCGGTCGTTCCTTCTGCCGGGGAGGAACGGTAACATCGATGAAGGTGTTTCGCACTATCGACGAGGCGGCCTCGGAAGCCGGGGGGGCGGTCATTGCGGTAGGAAATTTTGATGGGGTTCACGAGGGGCATCGGGTCATCATAGCGACGGCGATAGACAGGGCGCGTCAACTGGGCAGTTTGTCCATGATCGTAACGTTCGATCCGCATCCGCGTCAGGTGCTGGGAAAAAACGTCGCTTTTTCGGTGTTGACTTCGCTGGAAGAAAAAATCCATCTGATCGGTCGGAAGGGAGCGGATGCGCTGTTGATCATACCGTTTACCGAAGCGTTCGCCCGGATCGAACCGGAGCTTTATGTACGGGAAATCTATGTAGACCGGCTTGGCGTCCGGGAAGCGGTGGTAGGATACAGCCATGCGTTCGGTCATCGCGGACACGGCAATACGGACTTGCTGAAAACACTCGGTGCACGGTATGGTTTTCCCGTTCAGGTCGTTCCGCCGTTGAATATCGAGGGAGAAATCGTCAACAGCAGCAAAATAAAGGCATTTCTTTCGGAAGGCCGGGTGTGTGATGCGGCCCGACTGCTTGGGCGGCGGTTTCGGATTACCGGAATGGTGGTCCCCGGAGAGGGAAGAGGGCGAAAGTTGCAATTTCCGACCGCCAATCTGGACTTTGACGGCGTGCCCTATCTGATCCCCCGGCATGGCGTCTATGCAGTAGAGGTGCTGGTGGACGACCGGATTTGCGCCGGTGTGATGAATATCGGTGTTAGACCGACTTTTGGTAGCGATCGGCTGTCGTGCGAAGTGCATATTCTTGATTTTGAAGAACGGATCTACGGAAAACGCATGAGCGTAGAGTTTTCGGGGTACATTCGGGATGAAAAGAAGTTTCCGACCTTGGCGTTGCTGCAAGAACAGATCGGAAACGATATCGTTACGGCTCGTCGGATGTTGAACACCCGTCCATCGGGAAATTGACGGTTCTATCACAAGGAGAGGTCAAAGTGGCTTTAGAGGCGCAGGAAAAAAAGGTCATCGTTTCCAAACAGGCCCGTCACGAAAAGGATACGGGATCGTCGGAAGTGCAGATCGGTTTGCTTACGGCCCGTATCGTCGAGTTGACGGAGCATTTCAAGGTCAACAAACACGACCATCATTCGCTTCGAGGGCTTTTGCGGCTCGTAGGCCAGCGACGTCGTCTTATGGCCTATCTCAAGCGCAAGGACATAGAGAAATACCGGAAAGTGGTGGCGGATCTCGGATTGCGTGGTTGAACACCGTAGTTTTTCGAAAGCGCCGCGTGGGCGAAGTTATATCTACCGAATCCTTTACGGTCGGCGCAGACAGCGATCAACAGGGTGTCGGAAAAGGAGAATGGCTGGTCTATGATACATCGTGTTGAGATAGAAATCGCTGGCAAGAGCCTATCCCTTGAAACTGGGAAGGTGGCCAAACAGGCAGATGCCGCCGTATGGGCGCAGTATGGCGAAACGATCGTCCTTGCTACCGCCGTTTCGGCCCGGCAAACCGGCGAGCTTAGGGATTTTCTTCCGCTTACCGTGGACTATCAGGAAAAGATGTACGCCGCAGGCCGCATACCCGGAAGCCGTATGCGCCGCGAAGGTCCACCGACCGAGAAGGAAACCCTGAGCGGTCGTCTGATCGACCACGCGATCCGCCCGCTGTTCCCCAAAGACTATCGTTGCGACACCCAGGTGATGGTCATGGTGCTGTCCGCCGATCTTGAAAACGATTCCGATATTTTGGGTATCGTGGCGGCGGCGGCGGCGCTTCACATCTCGGACATCCCGTTCAAGGGACCGTTGGCCGGCGCGCGCGTAGGACGGGTAGACGGCGAGTTTATGGTCAACCCGACTTTTGCCTACCGAGATGTCAGCGATCTCGATTTTGTCGTTACGGGGACGCCGGACTATATCATGTCGCTTGAAGGCAACGCGCACGAGATCGAAGAGGAGAGCCTGATCAAAGGCATCATGATGGCGCACGACGCCATCAAACAGATCATCGCCAAAATCGAAGAACTACGTTCGATGTGCGGACAGCCCAAACGCTCGTATGAGTCGCCCAAACGCGACGAAGAACTGGCGAGCAAGGTGGCCGAGATCGCGCAACCGCTTATTCACGAAGCCAATCGGACGCGGGAAAAACAGCAACGCGGCGATCTTTTCAGCCAAGCCGAAACTCTAGCGCTGACCCAACTGGCCGAAGCATACCCGGACAAGACGGGTGCCATCCGTGAAATGGTTAAGGACGTACAAAGCCGCGACATGCACGAGATGATCAAATTCGAAAACGTGCGGGTAGACGGTCGCGGCATGGAAGACATCCGCCCGATCTGGTGCGAAATAGCGCTGTTGCCACGGACGCACGGTTCCGCGATCTTTACGAGAGGGGAAACTCAGTGTCTGGCAGTCACAACGCTGGGTAGCAAACTCGACGAAATGCGTCTCGAAGATCTGGAAGGCGAATCTTCCAAGTCCTTTATGCTCCACTACAACTTTCCTCCGTTTTGTACCGGAGAAGCCCGCCCGGTGCGTGGACCACGCCCCCGAGAAATCGGCCACGGCTCGTTGGCCGAACATGCCATCGCCCCGGTCATTCCCTCCGAAGAGATATTTCCCTATACCGTTCGTATTGTCTCCGACGTGCTGGAGTCGAACAGTTCGTCTTCTATGGCTACTGTCTGCGCCGCGACGCTTTCGCTGATGGACGCGGGTGTGCCAATCAAAAATCCGGTCGCCGGTGTCAATATCGGTCTGATTCCGGACGATCCAAAACCGCAGTATCTGGTAGACATTCAAGGTGTCGAAGATTTTCTGGGCGGTATGGACTTCAAAGTGGCCGGCACGCGTGAAGGCGTTACGGCGATACAGCTTGACGTCAAGGTCATGGCCGTCACCGAAGAGATTCTGCGAGAATCGCTCCGACGCGCCAAAGACGCCAGAAACCATATCCTCGACGTCATGGAACAGGCTATTGCTGCACCGAGAGAGTCGCTGTCGCAGTACGCTCCGCGTATCATCACCATACAGGTTAAAACCGATCAGATCGGCACCGTCATCGGTCCCGGCGGAAAAACAGTACGCGGGATTCAGGAAGAAACCGGCACCAAGATCAATATCGAAAACGACGGCAAAATCACCATAGCCGCGGTAGATGCCGCCGGTGGCGAGCGCGCTCGCGAGATGGTTCTCGCCCTTACCGAAGAACCCGAAGTAGGCAAGATTTACAACGGCCCTATCAAACGCTTGGTAGACTTCGGCGCTTTTGTGGAGATCATGCCCGGAACCGACGGTCTAGTCCACATTTCGGAGTGGGATACCCAGCGTACCAACGCCATGCGCGATGTAGCTTCCGAAGGCGATATCGTTACCGTCAAAATCATCGGTATCGACGGCCAGGGGAAAATCAAACTCAGCCGGAAACAGGCGCTGTAGACGGGACGTTCCGCGCCGTGCAGGCTACTTTGACCCTGAGCAACAGCACTTACCGCAAAACTATCCTCCCTAACGGACTCCGTGTCATCTCTCAAAGCATGACCGGAGTTCGCTCGGTTTCGCTCGGCGTATGGGTTTGGGCCGGCGCCCGATTCGAACCGGCAAACAAATCGGGGATCGCCCATTTTCTCGAACACATGGTGTTCAAGGGAACCCCAAGCCGATCCGCTTACCAGATCGCCCGCAGTATCGAATCGATCGGCGGTCACCTCAATGCCTTTACCGGCAAAGAACTCAACTGCTTTTTTGCCAGCGTCCTCGATCAGCATCTGCCGGTCGCCGTAGAGGTACTCGGCGATATCCTTATGCATTCGCATTTCGAGACCGAGGGACTCAAACGCGAACGCAAGGTGGTCATCGACGAGATCAAGGGACTCGAAGACACCCCGGACGATCTGGTCAACGAGGTGTTTATGAGCCTGGTGTGGAACCCTCACCCGCTAAGCCGTGTCGTACTGGGTGACGAAGCGGCCGTTTCCTCGTTTACCCGGCGTGATGTAAAAGCCTATCTGCGCCGACGCTACTGCGCACCCTATATGTATGTAACGGCGGCAGGGCAGGTAGACCACGAGCAACTGGTATCGCTGATCCGCGACCAATACGATTTTCCCGCCGCTGGCCCAACCCCGTCGCCCGCCGCACCCCCGGCCATGAAGGGACACCGTTCCGTACTGAGCAGAGACATCGCGCAAGCCTATGTCTGCTATGGCGGTCCGGCGCTGTCCTTTGACGATCCGAGAAAATACGCCCTGTTCGTGCTCAATACGTTGCTGGGTGGTGGCATGACTTCGCGGCTGTTTCAGAAAATCCGCGAAGACGCCGGACTGGCTTATTCTATCTTTTCGGATGTCGATTTTTGTGTAGACACCGGTCTGATCAGCGTCGGTGTCGGGACGGACGCGCAGGATGTAAACCGCGTACTGGAGATGGTGCGCCACGAATTCGAAGACCTGCGCCACCATCCGCTCGGCGAAGACGAACTGCAAGACGCCAAATCCCAACTTACCGGCGGTCTGCTGCTCTCGCTCGAAGGCTCCACCCACATCATGAACCGACTGGCCCGGTTCGAACTGTACATGGACCACTATGTATCGGTGGAAGAAACCATCGCAGGCATCGAGTCCGTCACCGCGCATGACGTGCTGACGCTGGCCGACGAACTGCTGGCACCGGAACGTCAGTCGCTGGCGATTATCGGCCCTGTAGACGCGAACGACATCGTATGAGCAAGGAAGTTGCCGTCCCCATCCTGTCGCTTCGTCCCGACAAAATCCGTTCGCTTCCGCAGTATATGAGCACCGGCGCCGCCGGTCTCGATCTTCCGGCTTGTCTCGACGACCCCGTCACTCTGGTCCCGGGCACGGCAACGCTCGTAGGAACCGGATACGCCCTGGCCGTCCCGCCCGGCTACGAAGCCCAGATACGCCCCCGAAGCGGTCTTGCGCTTCGACATCAAATCGGTATATTGAATAGTCCCGGTACGATCGATTCGGACTATCGGGGCGAAATCCGCGTCATTCTTTTCAATTTTGGCCAGCAACCGTACACGATCCAAGATGGCGACAGAATCGCACAGCTTGTCCTCTGCCCCGTACCGCGTATCCGCCTTGTTCCCGTCGAACGACTGGACGAAACCGACCGAGGCGGGGGCGGATATGGTCATACCGGGCGGTGACGCTCCTCCTGCCGTTCCGGTTCTTGTCTATCACAACATAGATCCCCGTATCGAATTTTCCATCACGCGTGTGTCGCCCACTCAATTTGGGCGTCAGATGGATTTTTTAGCGGAAAACGGCTATCGGACGGCAACACTCGCCGAAGTCGCCGAAGCCCGTCGCCAGCGCACCCTGTTGCCCGAAAAAACGGTGGCTATCGTTTTTGACGATGCGCTCGAAGGGGTATACGACCATGCACTGCCCGTGCTTGTCGAACGGTCGTTTGTCTGCACGATTCTTCCCATAGTCGAATACATAGGCCGTTTGAATACGTGGGATGCCAATATAGGCTGGGTGCGCCGTCCGCACATGGACTGGCGTCAGCTTGCCGAAGCCTCGGTGTCCGGCATGGAGATCGGTTCGCATACCCTGCGCCATCCCGATCTGACGGCGCTACATGACGATATGCTGTGCTACGAACTGGAGCGTTCGCGCTTTGTACTCGAAGACCGAATCGGATGTGCGGTACGGGCGCTTTCGTGCCCGTTCGGACGTTGTTCGTCGCGTGTGGTCGATAGGGCGTTTGCCGCCGGATATACCGTCGTTTCGGTGATTCGGGGAAAGACCGTCTTTGCGCATTCGTCAGGCGGTTATGTGCTACCTGGCACGGGCGTATACGGAACCACCTCGCGCCGTTCGTTTATGCGCAAAGTCGCCGGCATGGTCGCCCCCTTCTGGCTTCGATGGATCGAAACAGGTATCGGGTTTTGCGCCGGACAGACACCCCGTATAAAACCGCCCGACACCCCTTAGAATTTGCATCTGCCACGTTTGACGAAACCACACCCCCAAGGAGAACCGCCCGTGAACATGCTCATCCGCTGGTTTACGACGGCGCTTGCCATTTTTCTGCTGACCTATCTGTGGGATGGCATCAAGGTGGATTCATTTACGACCGCGTTGATCGCCGCGCTCGTACTGGGACTGATGAATGCCATCGTGCGTCCCGTACTCGTTTTGCTCACCCTGCCACTGACCGTCCTTTCGATAGGGCTTTTCCTGCTCGTCATCAACGGCACCCTGCTCTATCTTGTCGCTTATCTGATCCATGGGTTCGATATCGACGGATTTGTAAACGCGGTGATCGCCTCCATTGCCATCTGGGCCGTCGGGCTTCTGCTCAACGTGTTTTTCAAGCGAGACTGAGACATGAAAATAACGATGCTGGAAACCACAAAACACGAGATCGCGCTCAACACCCGGATGCCTTTTCGGTACGGCATCGTTTCCATGACGGCACTGCCGCATCTCTTTGTCCGTGTATTGCTCGACGTGGATGGGACGCGAAGGTGGGGTATGGCGGCGGATCATCTGCCGCCCAAATGGTTTACCAAAAACCCACAGTCCTCGCTTGACGACGATGTTGCCGAGATGCGCGAGGTTATCGACCGGGCGCTGGCCATAGCCGCTAGTGCCGGAACGGTGCACACGGTTTTCGATCTTTGGAAAAAGATATACGACGATCAAAAACGATGGGCACAACATACCCCGTACCCACCGCTGTTATGGGGTTTTGGCGTCAGCCTCGTGGAGCGCGCCGTGATCGACGCATTCTGTCGGGCGACAAAGATGCCGTTTGCACGCGCCCTGCGCGAAAACCTTTTGGGCATTCGTCTCGAAACCATCTACCCGGAACTGGAAGGCCTCGCTCCGGCAGACTTTCTTCCCCGAATCCCCCCGGCGCAAATATACGTGCGACACACGGTCGGTTTGATCGACACGCTGCGAGAGAAGGACATCGCGTTGACGGATCGGCTCGACGACGGGTTGCCCCAGTCGCTCGAAGCAGCGATTCGGGCATACGGATTGACCCATTTCAAAATCAAGCTCGCCGGTGATCCGGACAAGGACTTTGCATGGCTTCTGCGTGTCGCCGACGTTCTTGACAATGCCAAAACGGACTA